>JAHIUV010000115.1 GCA_018817035.1 Candidatus Omnitrophota bacterium
TGTCGAGAACAGTAACATCACTAGGCTCAGGGCTTTGTCTTAAAAATATTGTTCGAGCTTGTCGAGAACAGTAACATCACTAGGCTCAGGGCTTTGTCTTAAAAATATTGTTCGAGCTTGTCGAGAACAGTAATAAAACCCTGGATATGTAAACATCAGCAAACTATTTTAATCTATCAATCCTCGTCCCTGTGCTCTTTTATCCAGGTGTAAAAACCTGATGTCTCTATCCAAAATACCAATAGCCTGTCGGATGTTTTAGAAATACGCAGGCGTTTCATCGCTAATAAGTCATGCTTTGGATACTTTTTGCCGGGATTGGTCGCCACGGCTATCTTGTAGCCCGCCCTCTTTACGCTATCCTTAGCCTCATCATTAAACGCGCCAATGGGATAACTGAAAGAATATATATTCTTTCCTATGTGATTTTCTATAACACGTTTAGAGCCGGCTATCTCCATCTCAAGATCCTCCCCCGTAAAACCCGAAAGATACGCGTGATTCATAGAATGGCTTCCTATGGAAATAACTCCGCTCTCGGACATCTCTATAACCTGATCCCACGTAAGATAATCTTTTCTGCCTATAAATCCCGGTACTATAAAAATAGTGGCCGGCAGGCCTAATTTTTTTAAAACAGGGTACGCTGAGGTATAATTATTTTCGAAACCATCATCAAAAGTAATAGCAATAGTCTTTCCGCGCGCTTCCTCTTTTTTCATAATATCGGGTAAATCCTCAAGCCTTACCACATTATAACCATTGTCTTTCAAAAAACGCATCTGCCTTTCGAAACTTGCCGGAGAAACGCTTAAGCAAGAAATCTCCGAATTGTTATCTACATTGTGATACATAATTATAGGCACGACATATTGACCCCTTGCCCATAAAAACCCGGCTATCAACAAAACTAACGCGATAACAGAAAATATAAAACGCTTGTATCTTTTCATATCAGCTCTTTGTATAACGTCTGCACCTTGTCAGCCATGCCGTTTACGGAAAACCTCTGTATGACTATTTCCCTGCCGGCATGGGACATCCTGTGATAGAGCGCCTTATCTTTTAATAATCTTATGGTAGGCTCGACCAGGAGATCAGGCCTTGAAGGCTTTACCAGAAAACCATTAACGCCGTCCCGGATAACGCTCGGCACGCCTCCCACATTAGTGGCGACCACGGGCTTAGCGGCCGCGAGCGCCTCTAAAAGAACCAGCCCCAACCCCTCTTTCCTCTTCGGCGTAAACATAAATACATCCATTACCGAAAGGATATTCAGCGTGTTTATCTGAGACTTCACAAAAATAACATTATCCGACAGGTCCAGATGCTGGACCAGGTCCACTACTTTAGAACGCTCTTTGCCGTCACCGGCAAATACGAGCTGGACATTAGGTTTTTGTTTTAATATCTCGAACAGCGCGTATAAAAGTACATCATGGCCTTTGTCAGGAGTAAACCTCGCTATCGTACCTATAACAGAGTGGTCTCTCCTTATGCCAAATTTATCTTTCAGCGCGTCTTTTTCTTCTTGCGAAAACTCTTTAAGGAATCTCTTCGGGTTTATGCCGTTATGTATCAGCGCGATTTTCTTTTCAGGCACCCTGAAATCTTTCATAAGATGTTCTTTTACCGCCTCGCTTATAGCAATGACACGGCTACCCCACGCCGGCAGTAAGCTCCTGCCTACATTACCCCTGAAAAACCCATGACAAGTCGTTACGAACTTTACCCCGCACAACTTTGACACAAAAAATCCGGCCACCTGAGTAACTCTGGTCTGCGCGTGTATTACTTCTATGTCCATTTTTTTTACTAACTTTCTTAACTCAAAAACAGCCCGGATGACTTTTGGGCTTAATTCCGATTTAGTCCGCATGTCCAGCTTTACATGAGATACGCCCCCGGCTGTCAGTTCGCCCACCAGGATCCCTCCGCCGGAAGCGACTATTACATCATTGCCTTTTTCCTTCAGGGCCTTCGCGAGGCTCACAGTGTAAGTGGTTATCCCGCCGATATTAAGATGAGTAGTAAGTAATAATATTTTCACTATACCTTGATCCTCTCCATGACCGCCTTAAAGACCTCATCCACGTTTATCTTTTCCATGCATAAAATATTCCTGCAGTCAGCTTTATAGCAGGGGCCGCACTTTACTTTTTTCTGGATCACGACTCCTTTGTCAGTGGGTTCATAATGCCTTCTCGCGTCAGTGGGGCCGAAAAGCGCTATAAAATTAACGCCCATTGCCGAAGCAATATGCATAGGCGCGCTGTCTCCCGTAATAAAAACCTTGCACCGGCTGATCAATGCCGCGAGCTGCGTAACAGTCGTCCTTCCGGCAATATTTATTACTTTGCTCCGGGTCAGGTTGACCAGATCCTCGGCAGGCGACTTTTCTTGTTCCGAACCCGTAACAATGACCCTTATATCTTTCGCGGACAGCATATCAGAAAGCTTCGCGAAATATTTCAAAGGCCATCTCTTTGTATTCCAACTGCCCCCTATATTAATACCCACCAAGACCTGGTTTTCCCTTATCCATTCATTTTTCAAAAGATTGTCCGCGTACGCGAAATCCTCTTTCGAAGGCCATATCTCCAGCCGCTTAGAA
>JAHIUV010000116.1 GCA_018817035.1 Candidatus Omnitrophota bacterium
GAGTGCGCCAGGGAACGGCAATGGATCATCTCTAAAAAAGAGAATTCACATCCGAATTTACGGTTAAGCGTCCTAAAAGGCTTGGAACTGATGCCCGCCAGCGGAGGTGATATAAACGGGGTCTTTAATTTTATGCCTCCGGGAGCGAACATTTTATTTCTGGAATTTTCGATGCTTATTGTAGTTCCCTTGCTTCTGGTAGTTCCCTTGCTTCTGGTAGTTCCCTTGCTTCTGGTAGTGGCCTTGCTTCTGGTATTTTTTTGGAGCGGACTTACCACGGCCCGACCCGTGAAACTGTTCACTAGGCATGTCGGGGTGTTTTGATACCGGCAGTTGCGACCTGATAAGTTTTTCTATTGTTACGACATCGCTACCCTGGTCAGGCGAAGCAAAAGATATCGCTCGTCCTATATGCCCTGCCCTTCCGGTGCGGCCTATTCTATGCACATAGTTTTCCGCGTCGTCAGGAAGATCATAGTTAAGGACCAACTCTATCTTTTTGACGTCAATGCCCCTCGCGGCGATATCAGTCGCGACAAGCACCCTGTACCTGCCTGATTTAAAGCCCTCAAGAGATTTACGGCGCTGGCTGAGCGAACGGTTAGAATGTATCTCCGCGGCGCTATAGCCCATATCCCTGATGGTAGACGTGATCTTTTTCGCGTTATGCTTGGTGCGGCAAAATAAAAGTATTGAGCCCTTATACTGTAATAGTATCTTTTTAAGGAGCTGGGATTTTGCCTCTCTCCTGACAATAAACAACTCCTGTGTAATATCTTTCGCGGCAGTGCCTGAAGGCGCTACCTCTATACTGATAGGTGTTTTCATGTGCTTGGTGGCTATTTCCATTATTTCCCTAGGGATAGTCGCGGAAAAAAGCATTGTCTGTCTTTCTTTCGGAAGGACTTTCAATATCTTGTCTATTTGCGGCTGGAATCCCATATCGAGCATGCGGTCAGCCTCGTCAAGCACCAGCATTACGATATTCTCAGGCATGACGTTCCACCTGCTGATATGATCGATAAGCCTGCCGGGAGTCGCGATGATCACGCGTGGATTTCTATGCAAATCTCTCAGCTGGCCTTCCATCGGAGCTCCCCCGATCAAACAAGCTGTCTTTATCCCAAATGGCCGCGCCACAGCCTGAAACGCCTCGTTGATCTGAAGCGCCAGCTCTCTCGTAGGAGCAAGCACAAGACCTGCCCCATGTTTCTGCTGCGCGAGTCGCTGCACCATGGGTATGGCGAACGAATGCGTCTTGCCTGTCCCTGTCTGCGCCACACCGACAACGTCCTTACCTTCGATCGCCGGAGGTATCGCTTTCGTCTGTATCGGCGTAGGCGTCTTAAACTTTATACTATCGAGTATACCAAGTATCTTCGGCGCTATACCCAGCCCGTAAAATCCCTGCTCAGGCTGTCCTGAGCTTTGAGTAGAATTATTCATATTATTCACCTATTATTTTTATGAGTACCCTTTTATTTCTCTGGCCGTCAAATTCGCCGTAGAATACTCTCTCCCATGGCCCGAAGTCAAGTTCACCGCCTGTGATCGCGACTATGGCCTCCCTGCCCATTATGGTCCTCTTTAAATGAGCGTCACCGTTGTCCTCACCCGTTAGGTTGTGTTTGTATTTTTTAACGTCATAAGGGGCTAACTCCTCGACCCACTTCAGGAAATCCTGATGCAGTCCGCTTTCATTGTCATTGATAAAAATACTGGAAGTGATGTGCATGCTGTTTATGAGGCACATCCCTTCTTTTACTTTGCTTTTTCTTACAGCCGCTTCGACCTGTGACGTGATATTCACAATGTCGTACCTGGTCTTTGTATTAAGTGTAAGATATTCCGTATAAGCTTTCATACTACATATTCCTTTACGCCGGGGCCTGCGGCAATTCCCCCGCAAGCGCCTTTTTTACCATCTCCTTTACTTCTTCACTGAAATCCTTGGTAAGCACCCATTCCAGATACGGCCTGTCAGACTTCAATATGCCCTTTAAGTGCTTTTTCTTGCTGTATTTGCCAAACATGGGGTATAATTCGCCGTTCCACCAGCAGAATTTACGCTCTTTATCAAAGTAAGCGCTGGAGCGCTCATAATCAAAATCTTTCAGTGATTCTATCCCTTTATCTTCCGAGCCGTATTTTTTTACCTGCTCATCAAGGATCTCGACAGTGGCTTCCGCGTCACCCAGCGCCGAATGCGCGTTATCGAGTGATTTACCGCAATATAACCTATAAGCCGCCGTCAGGTCTCTTTTTTCATGTATATGATAGACCTTTTGCGCGTCATAGATATTGCGATTCTGCCAGCGAAAACTAAGCCCGACACTGAAAAATTCGCGTTCAAGGATAGGTAGGTCAAACCTCAGGACATTAAAACCACCTATGTCAGAATCCCCTATGAATGCCAGCACCTCTTCCGCTATACCCTTAAAGGCGGGAGCGTCCTTTACGTCGGCATCTACGATATTTATAATGCGGCTGACGTTAGGTGGTATAGGTATTCCGGGATTTACGCGCTTTATATAAGTCTCCCTTGAGCCGTCGGGCATGAGCTTTATCATGCCGATCTCGACTATCTTATCTTTCTCGATCCATGTGCCTGTTGTCTCCAGGTCAAATATCACTAACGGACGCGATGATCTCATTTTTTCCTATTCGTTAAAGTACCAACTTATAATATTCTTTTAAGGATTCCAGGGAATTAGCGGCAAATATCCATAGAAAATAACTTAATATAATAACCGCGAGGGTTATGATCCATTTCTTATTCACGCTAAGATTGGGATTGATCCAGACTAGGGGCAATGCAAGCGGGCCCACAAATAAAAAAGCCCATACCAAAGAAGCTGTCCTGAAATACCACTTAACTCGTTGTTTCTTATCCTCATCCATTGTTATCATACTATCACATAACCCGCGGAAAAACAAACAACTTAACCTTAACTTCACAACAGTGCAATGCACTGTGAAGTTAAGCGAGCTTTTAGGCAAAAAAATAAGGCCCGCACATAAGTAACGGGCCTTATCTATGCTTATCAGTTTATGCCTTTACGACATTCTGAGCTTGCTTTCCTTTAGGACCATCAGTGATATCGAACTCAACTGCCTGGCCTTCCGCTAACGTCTTGAAGCCATCGCCCTGTATGGCGGTATGATGTACGAATACATCAGGACCGTCTTCAGGAGTAATAAACCCAAAACCCTTCTGGTCATTGAACCATTTTACTGTTCCTTTTGCCATTATTCACTACCTCCTTTCCCTAAGATTATAGCAAACAATGGCAGAAAACAAAAAACCGTAAAGCGACTTCTTTTGCCTTTACGGCCTAAGACATCATCCTACTCACTTATTTACTACTAATACTGAAGATATTATACTCCAACCCTCATATTCTTGTCAACATAAATCTTACTTCACGCTATTGCAATGCAAAAAACCCGTCATCCCCGCGCAAACGGGGATCTTACGGATTATTTGCTCCTCATTTCCCTCAAGTATTCATGAAAAAGATCCGAAACTGTTTTATCCGGGGTAAACCTTATTATCCTGTATACTTCCTTCTTATCTACGGATCCTATATTCTTGATCATCTGTTCCTTGGTCATTTCGGACGTAATATTATAGGTATCCTTAATATCGGCCGGCAGGTCTTTTACTAATTTGTAAAGTTTAGTGTATTTAGCCCTGAATTTTTCATCGCTCATATTTTCCAGCTTACCTATGAGCTTTTTCTTTGCCTTTACAAGATTCGTGGTAAATATAACTCCCCTGACCACGGTTTTAATTGTCTTGCCGACGACTGTCTGCCCTATAGTGGCTTCAGCGGGAACAGGCTGCCATAAAAAAGAGCTAAGAGTCAAAGTCACAGATAAATATTTAAAATATCGCACGCTCATATACTATCACAGCGACAGTCCGAAGACAAATCATTACTACGTTACAGCGTACTTCCTGTATCTTTCCATACCCTTCTTCTCTGCCTTCTGACCCTTTTTTTCTCGACCTGGTCATATCTTGAAACTATCGTGTTGATCTCTGTTTGCGGCCTGGACAAAATATAGACCTTTACCTCTTGCCCTGCCGGCAGATCGCTACTCATTTTGTCAGCAGGCATAAAACACTCTAATCCTTTATAGTCTAGCATAAAACCTGATAAGACCCCTGATAAATTATGCCGTGTAGAGTATTTCACTTTCATCAAAAGCGGGTTTCTCTTGTTATACGCCAAAACAATGTCCATATAAGGCCTTTTATTTCCCCACTTATAAGGCTCTTTATATAATAGCCTTGCCTTTCTAATGTTTATGTCCTTGAAAATCTCCGAAAAAGTCCGCTTGCCGTCTTCATGAAAATCATCCAGCTCAGGCCCTATTTCGTGACGATACAACTCCGCATACCAGGACTTTTCATCCATTGACAATCTTGGCAAAGGCAGAGCTCCTGCAAAAGCTTTAACATACATGTTCCTATCGCTATTATTGAGGCCTTCTCTTATTCTTGCTTTAACACTTGGCCAATGATAACGGGTCAACCATTCATAGCTCTCCCTTTCTGACATCCGCTTAAAAATAATCCCTTCGCTGGCTAAAGAAAGTCTTTTTGCGATCCATTTATCCAACACATCCACTAGCCCATGTCTTTCACTATAAAAATCGCTCTTCTCCTTCTCCGACAATTGACTAAGTACTTCGTTTTCCATATCAAATATCCTAAATCTAATACGATTATTTTTTTTCATTTTCCCCAAAAGTTTTTTATGCATGTCATATATTTCTGTTGTATTGATCGCGCCTTTTTCATGGTTTTTGATCAGATTATAAACAGTGCCATTTAGCAACTCTATAGTATTAAAAGCTATTCTCTTTGCCCTAAAATGCATCGCGTATCTTGCGGCATTCCCGAACTCTTCGCTTTCAAGTAATGACCCAAAACAAACACTATCATATACTTTGCCCAGATTTATTAACCTGTTAATTTTTAACCTATTGCTCATACCCGAAGGCCCTTGCTCTTCCGCGCTCTTTTTAAGCACGTCAAAGTTTATAATTTTATCACTATCTTCCCTTAACAGCCAATTCATAAAATCACTTAAAGGCACTTTTCTTATGGCCTGTTCCATTAATTCAGGATAACTGAGCGAAGCAAAGGTCAATATCTTGATTACCGCGTCTTTATAGGTATCTTGGTTGTTCTCCATAAAATCCCTGGAGAAAAACTGATAACTGTCACTGCGCGCGCGAAGCCTTAATGCCTTTAATTCACTCCCCATTCTCTCCTCTATCATTTTTCGCATTGATGTGACATTAAACGCGTCCTCCTTAAGCCCGGCATTCCTTATATAACTTTCTATGTTCCATGACCCAGATGAGGATATCCCCGATGGCGCCTTTTCCCTTCTTATCCTGTCACATATTAAAAGAACCAGGTCTTTTACGGCGCTATTAAATATAAGACCTATCTTTTTCTCCGCAGTATTCCAATAAGTGTCATCCAGTAGGCATACTCCTTTTATTTTTCCTGTCCTGCCGTCTCTTTTTATATATGCCTCCGCGTTGTTTAGCCGGCTAAAATAAGGGTCTGATAGCGTAGCGATAAGTTCTTTCAGTGACTCACCTTTTACCTGGAGTTCTCCATATAAAGATTTATCATGCATACTTATTTTTCCCTGACTGCTCAATATGATCCCTTCGTTAGGGCCTAATTCGTCCAGTTCATCCAGATCAGACTGATCCAGGGGATAGTATACGTTAACGTCAAAATATTCAACAGGGTGATAGCTACGATCAGTCCTATCGTTCGGCGCTACCTGCAAGATGATCCCAAATTCTTCCTCGAGGCCGTCCAGATGCTCAGGATCCAGAAAAAGAGGCGAGTCTATTTCAGTAACTCTCCCACTCTTCAAATGATCCGATATCTCTTTACATAACGCGGCTATCGCCAACCGCTTAGGATTCTCCATACCGACGCGCAAGAGATATTTTCTCAAGCCATTCACATAGTATACATTATAAAAAAGATCCATATCATTCCTGCTCATGTCCTTAGCGCTATCAGATATCTTATAATGCCCGTTCTTTCCTTCTGCCTTGTCAATCAGCCTGTCTTCCATCAATAATTTCAGCTCCGAAAATATAAGAGGCCTTGCGGAGCCGTCCTTCTCATTATTGCTTTTCAATCGTTCGATCTTTAAATCCCATACACTAGCCTCTCCCATTCTTTTAATATCCTCGAGACATTTCAGAGGCTCGATCTTTGGACTGGGAAATAACGCCTTTATCCTATCAAATCCTGAATGATGAATATTCCCCTTGCCGCCGAGAAGGTATTTTTCAAAACTCACATAAGCATCCCTGCCTATGACATTCTCAAGAACATCATTTACATATCTCACGACAAACTCTGTTCTGTCGCCGGAAGGCATGGAAAATACCTTTTTATCCATAAATCTTACATTTATATCTTCTATTTCTTTCTCTTCAAGATTCAAACCCACCCTTAACAACTCATCAAAAGCCTTATAAAATTTTTGCTTGTCTTCCGTCAGATAAAGCGTTTTTCTAAGGCGTTCCATGTTATCGGTATCATCAAAACAAGGAAATCTCCTTTGTCTTTGCGTATAATCGACTGTTCTTGAAAGATAGATACCTGAGAAGATAAATTCTTTAAAGAGATTCCTTATCCCGGAGATACTGGGGCGGTTTTTAACCTTTACCCCTGAAATATCATTTATTAGGGCAGTCACGTCCTCTTCCGCCATTATGCCGTCTTTAAAAACAGCGTAGGTATAGGACGCGACGAGCAGGCTAGGTTGAAAATAACGGTTCCGCATCAACTGCTCAAAGAGATACCTGTATGATATAAACGAGATATCGCTTATTTCATGCTCGGATAATTCCTTACACTCCTTAAGCAGGCGTTCTTTTATTTGCGGAGTTTGCTCTGACAGATACTCTTTTTTTTCCCAATTTCCCGTTGCTACCATAAAACTCTTATAAAAAACAGGGAGAATATTTTTGTGATTCAAGAAAGCTTTGACTATTTCCAATTTAAAATACGCGTTTTCATTTATGCGGCCCATTTCTTTTATATAGACATAGTCATCCAGGATAAGCGCCGCGAATAACTCCGAAACCATCTCGGATAAAGTTATCGGTTCGATCTTGCCTTTTTCATATAATATATCTTTGCCTATTTTAAGTTCGGCCATTGTAGCGGTCTTATTGACGCTACTTTTTTTTAATCCGGGCTCTATGCTTATTTTAACCGATACTTTCCCTATCAAAGCATTGGCGCGAATATCTTCCAGTAATGGTCTTGGCATCCGCGATATAACGTTCTCTATTGCTTCTTTTATGGATTTAGCCTCCTCCGAGTGGAAGCCTTTTTCCCAAACTATTTTACCGATATCGTTATAAAAATAAGTAAAATTCTCTTTCTTGCCTGATATGCCGAGCGCCTTTCTAAATTTTACACCAAAGTTATCGTCCATCCGCCTCTGAAAAGAAACCACCGGACGCAATAACGCGTCATTGCCATACGCGGACTGCAGGCAAAAAGACATCCCAAGCATAAATATCAATCCCGCGTTGATCATCCTACTCATCTTCATAATAAGCAAGCTCCCCTTAACCTCATATTCATACAATATATGAATATGAGGTTAAGGCTTTAAAAAGTGTTTGTTATATCAAGACAGAAAAAGACCATTCTCCCCCATGGCCCTTTTGCTTTCACTTATATTTAATGTTAATTATATCAGATTACACGTCTGGCGTCAATATTATAAACTGGCTGATATTGCAACAAACTCTGCTGACTTTGAAACTTCTCGACTTCGCCCCTGACAATATTGTTCGAGCTTGTCGAGAACATAAAGCTTGGGGCTACGCTCGAAGAATATTGTTTGAAACATTCAAAAGTCAGTAAACTATTTTACAGTA
>JAHIUV010000117.1 GCA_018817035.1 Candidatus Omnitrophota bacterium
TCTTTTGCCTCAGAGGCAAGATCCACGAATTTAGGTATAGCTATCGCGGAAAGTATGCCTAATATGACTATTACCATTACTAACTCGATCAACGTAAAACCTTTAGATCTTTTCATACCCATCTTCCACTCCTCCTTTATAGTTACATCTCCGGATTTGCTATTATATATAAACCCGCGCCCATACAGGTCCACCGGATAGCCATCCTGATTTCGCGAATGGGCATACAGATATTTTTTGCCAAACAATATGTTTTCTTTACAATATCCCGCATTACATCCTAAAAACCGAGATAAGGCTCCACATCGGTAAAAATATAGCCAATGCCAGTATCAAAACAAGCATGCCCATGATAAATATCAGAAACGGCTCGATAAGGACCGTGAGATTAGCTATGGTATGTTCTATCTGCGCATCATAATAATCCGCGACCTTCATAAGAAGCTCATCTATCTTGCCTGTTTCTTCGCCGATCTTGACCATCTGCAGCACTATCGACGGGAAAAGGCCACTGGCTTTCATTGACCCTGTCATGCCTTCTCCTTCGCTTATCCCCTCTATTATATGTTCTATGGAATCCGCTATGATCTTATTTCCGACAGAGCCTTTGACTATTTCCAAAGTATTGATAATAGGTATGCCGCTGGCCGAAAGAACAGAGGTCATCCTGCAAAAACGCGACATGGATATTTTCAGATTTAGTTGTCCGAATACAGGTACTTTTAATTTAATACCATCCCATATAGCCCTGCCGAAAGACGTGCTTATAAAATACTTAAGCGCCATAATAAAAATAAATAACCCGACTATCGCAAGCGGCCAATAATGAGAAAGAATAGAATGCATACCCAACAACATTCTCGTCGGAAGGGGGAGCCCCGCGTTGAATCTGGCGTAAATCGCGCTGAATTTGGGTATAATAAACATCACAGCCATGGGGAACGCGACCGCGATACTCGCGACGACCAATAAAGGATAACGCGTGGCCTGTTTGATTTTCATGGCAAGGCCCTGTTCATTCTCAAGAAGCGTCGCAAGCCTCTGAAGGATACTGTCAAGGATCCCGGCAGCTTCGCCTGACCGGATCATGTTCATGTAAACATCTGAAAAAACCCCGGGGAACTTGGCGATCGCCTCTGAAAAACTCTTCCCCGCTTCTATATCACGGGAAATCTCATCGATGATCTTTTTGAAATAATGGTTATTACTTTGTTCGGAAATGGACTCCAGGCTTACCAGTATAGGGACGCCCGCTCGTTGAAGCGTCATTAATTGGTTGGTAAAAACTATTAATTCTTCGGAGTTTACGCGATGAAAAACTCTCGCGAGAGAGTTAAACTTTTTTAGGCCGGGCCCGGCCTTTTCTATCAAGGTAGGGGTATACCCCATATGCTTAAGACGTAAAGCAACGGCATCCCCTGATTCACCTTCCATGATCCCGGCAGAACCCCTGCCATATTTATCCCTGACCTTATATCGAAAATTCGGCATAGAGATCTATTCTTCCTGCGTAGCTTTGATTACCTCATCAGCCGTGGTAATGCCTTTTAGCACTTTATCCAGGCCATCGTCCCTCAGGGTCTTCATACCTAATTCGACAGCTTTTTTCTTTATGCTGTCACTTGAGGCCTTAGCGATTATCAGATTTTTTATATCCTCATTGATCACCAGAAATTCAAAGATGCCTATCCTGCCCTTGTATCCGGTATTTTTACAGAAATTACATCCTTTGCCCCGGGACAATTCCTTTGATCCTATCCCAAGGCCTTTTAATACCTCCCCTGACGGCGTATACGAATGCGCGCACTTCGGGCATATCTTCCTTACGAGGCGCTGCGCCAGTATCCCAACAATAGAACTCGATATCAAAAACGACTCGATCCCCATATCCATAAGCCTGGCTAAAGCGCCGCTGGCGTCATTGGTATGAAGCGTGCTAAAAACCAAATGCCCTGTTAAAGCCGCCTGCACCGCTATCTCGGCTGTTTCCTTATCTCGTATCTCCCCCACCATTATCACGTCAGGGTCTTGCCTAAGAATAGAGCGAAGCCCTGAAGCAAACGTGAGGCCGGCCTTCGGATTTATCTGGGATTGCCTGATCCTCCCCAAATGATACTCTACGGGATCTTCTATGGTAATAATATTTTTTTCCTCAGAATCAATGCTGGTAAGCGCCGAATAAAGCGTCGTGGTCTTTCCGCTTCCGGTAGGGCCGGTAACAAGGACTATGCCATGAGGCCGTTTTATTGATGCCTTAAATTGCCCCTTGACCTCTTCGGAAAACCCTAATTTATCCAGATTTACCAGGATCGCGCCTTTATCCAGGATCCTTATGACTATATTCTCGCCATAGATAGTAGGAAAAGTAGACACTCTCATATCCACATTCCTGTTCTCGAGTTTTATGTTAAATCGTCCGTCCTGGGGCTTTCTCTTTTCCGAAATATCTATACCGGAAAGTATCTTTATCCTGGAAATAAACGCGGGCTCAAGATGTTTCGGAGGAGAGAACATCTCATGTAAGAGCCCGTCCACTCTAAATCTTACCTTTAACGCGCTCTCTTCAGGTTCGACATGGACATCACTTGCCCCGTCTTTTACAGCCTGCATAATAATAAGATTTACCAGTTTTATCACAGGCGGCTCTTCAGCCATTTCCGTCAGTTCTTTTATATTCAGCTCGGCATTAATGCCTGTTTTTTTCTTTTCTTTATCTATTCCCTTAATCACCTCATCGACCGAACCTGTCACGCCATAATACTGGTCTATGGCATTCAATATAGCGCCCTCGCCTGACAACACAGGTTCTATTTCGCATTTAGACTTACGAGCAAGGTTATCTATGGCCATTACATCCTTGGGGTCAGACATTGCCACAGTAAGCGTATCACCTATCTTAAATACGGGGATAACCTTGTGTTTGCGCGCTATGCCTTCGGGAATAAGTTCCAATATACCGGCGTCTACCAGATAACTATTAAGGTCTATATACGGTACTCCCAGAACTTCTGACATGGCCTGGACATAATCTTCTTCACTTACCAGTCCCGACCTGACCAGGAGCTTTTCCAAGGCAACGCCTTTTTTTCTGGAATCATCCCGTATACTCTCGATCTGCTCCTCAGTAATAAGAGAACGCTCTAATAATATTTGCTCGACGGTCTTTTTCGCCATGCCTACCTCAGGTTAAGTGATCTTTAATATTTCTTTTACTTTGGCTACCAGATTATCTAACTCGAACGGCTTTTCCATATATCCGCTTATCTTTTGAAAAGCGAACAAGTCCCTGACCTTTTCTTCTTCCTTGCCGCTAAGCATCAAAATGGGGACATCTTTTATCTTAGGGATCTTTCGTATCTCCTTCAGGCATGTATAACCGTCCATCTTAGGCATCATGATATCCAGTATGATCATATCCGGGACTTCTTGTTCCGCGGTCTTCGCGCCTACATCCCCGTCACCCGCGGTCACTACGAGAAAATTTTCCTGCTGCAGCCTCATTCTCAAAAGTTTTTGGATGTCCTCTTCATCGTCTATCACAAGGATCTTTTTCTGTCCATTCATAGATATCTCCTTATTGTTTTAATAATTCCTCTATTTTTGCCAAAAGCGTTTCCGCCTCGAACGGTTTTGTAATATACGCGTCGGCTCCCATTTCTTTTCCGATCATCTTATCCTTTTCCTGCGCCCTGGCGGTAAACATGATGATCGGTTTATGCTTATGTTTTTCATCGAATTTTATCATCCTGCAGACTTTATAACCGTCTATTTTGGGAAGCATAAGATCCAGAAGGATCAAGTCCGGCCAATTGGACCTTGCCCTGTCGAGGCCTTCCTGTCCGTCAGCGGCTTCATCCACATCATACCCTGTCGCCTCAAGGCGAAATCTCAACATTTTCCTTAGGTCTTCTTCATCGTCCACTATAAGTATTTTCTTTTTTTCTGTCATAACAAGCTCCTTATCTTTTGTAATAACTCTCTTGACTCAAAAGGTTTTTCCATAAAAAGGGAAACACCTTCAAGGGCAAAAAGGTCTCCTACTTTTTTCTTCTCCTTGGCGGTCAACACGATAACCGGTATGTCTTTATACGCTTCCTCCTTTTTCATCTCCCTTAAAGCTGTATATCCGTCCATTTTAGGAAGCATTACATCCAGCAGGATCACGTCCGGTTTTTTAAGCTTCATGATATCGAGCATTTCTTCCCCGTTCTGAGCGCTCATAAACTCAAAACCCTCGCTCTCTATCCTCAGCTTAAGCATTTTCAGCAGATCCGGGTCGTCATCCACCACTAAAACTCTTTTTTTATCCATACGCTGCCTCCCAAAAACTTAAATCGTGAATTTTCCGCTCTTTAAACACTCTTCCGCTTTAGATATAAGGTCGATTTTATTATTAGTATCCTCGGGATAAACCGCAAGGCCATATCTTAAAGAAGTTTTTGTCTTACCTTCCAGCCTGGCTAATATTTTCCCGGCGCCTTCCCTGTCGGTCCCCGCCATTACGGCGATCACGTCACCCTGGTTAAATCTCACGACCCTGTCATCAGGCCCCCTGACGACTGACTTGATTATTTTCTCTATCCTCACATATTTTTCCTCATCGGCATCTTTTTTATTCCTGGGCCCGAAAAAGATCAACGCCAGGCTTGAATCATTATAGCCGGCCTTCATCATCGACTCATCCAGCAAGAAATTAAACTCATCGTCCTTTTCATAGATCGGCAATGTAAATATGATCTTAGTTCCTATATTTTTTTTGGATTCCGCCCATATTTCCCCGCCATGAAAATCTATGATGCGCCTACATACAGCCAAACCCAACCCTACGCCGCTATAACTACGCGTCATACCTGTATCCAGCGGATTAAATACATTAAAAAGCTCCGAAGACTGCTCGTCAGATATTCCTATGCCGGTATCCTCTATTGCTATCTTTATTACATTTTTCCCGTTTATAAAAGCACCTGAGCTGGAAATATCGATACTGCCTCCCGGCTTATTGAATTTTATCGCGTTAGATATAAGATTTTTAAATACCTGCCTCATCCTGTCGGGATCCAGCCAAGTCGCGCGCATATCTTCCGAAAGGTCCAGCTCAAACCGAATATTTTCCTTTTTCGCCATGTCTTTCGCGGGCGCATATGACTCCCTTATGAGCTCATTTATATCTATCTTCCTCTTATGCATAGCGACCCTGCCTGACTCGAGCCTTGAGAAATCCAATATATTGGTTATGATGCTTACCAGCCTGTCTATATTCTTTTTCGCCATGCACAGAAAATTCTTTTGTTCTACATTGATAGGCCCCGCGACACCATCCAGCACCAAAGAAACGCTTTCTTTTATGGCGGTCAAAGGAGTCCTCAACTCATGCGAAATAATAGCCACGAAATCAGACTTTATCCTGGATAATCTTTCTATGTCCTGGCCTGCTTTCAAAAGCGCCTGCCTTAGTTCTTTTATCTGTTCCTGCGAATCCATCATATATTTTCTCTTTGAACTATTGTAACCCGAAGTTATTATACAATATATATACTATATCCTTTACATCCTACCGTCAAGTAATTTGGGGATTAACGGGTAGTGTATATCAATATTGTTCGAGTCCCTCGACTACGCTCGGGATAAACTTAAAGAGTCGAGAACTAAGCCTGCTTAAAAATATTGTTCGAGCGAGTGAA
>JAHIUV010000118.1 GCA_018817035.1 Candidatus Omnitrophota bacterium
CCGGTTTTCCGAATACATATTCACGCGGGCCGTCCTCATCTACTGAGGCAACGTCCACGCCTATGGTAACCAGTTCTTCCCTGAATTCATCTACCAGGTTATATAAAAGCGTCTCAAAGTATTCCTGTTCAGCCCAGTCAATGTCTTTTTCATAATCGCGAGAAATATCAACGGCACTTTTTACTATATACGCCATTTTCACGCGTGAAACAGGCCGCGCGCCGATATTCGAGATATCGCAAAGCCCCGCAATGGCAAGTTTTTCTATGGCATCATAACTCCAATGCCGCAGAGGAACATCCACGGAGGGGTTAGCCCGGCACGTACTAGCCGCAAAAAGAATGATATATGTTATGAATAAAACTTTTTTCAACACTATATAAGATTTCCTGAGATTGCTATGTTCGAGGCTAAGCCTCGAACAAAAGTCATTGCGAAGCGAAGCAATCCCTACTCTCTGAACCACGCTATTTACCGTTCTTACGCAAAACCTGCTTGGCTGATACGCGGACTACCCTGCCATTCTGCCATATGGCAAGAGGACGGCCCGTTCTCTCGTGCCGCTTCACGACTTCATGTACAGCCTCTTTCATAGCCTTATACGCTTTATCCTGAAGAGAAAGACGTTTTTTTCTCACAGATTGCCTCCAAAAATTTTTTCATATAACTTTTCATCAACGACTAAAATTTTATCATCTTTCTTTTCCGCGATTAACTGCGGTATTGATTCCGCATTATAAAAAAACATCCATGAATCCGACAATGGGCCATAAGACTCCAAAAAATTCTGTATACCCCGAACAAAACGCCTCCGTACGTCTTTAGCCGGAACATCATGGCCGCCTTCGGCAACTCTATCTTTAATCCTGGCAAGAGCCAATTCAGGAGAAGGAATCCATAAAAAGAAAAGGTTCACGCGATAACCTTTTGCCTTTAATTCTTTCAAGAAATCAACATAGGATTTGCCTGATAAGGTCGTCTCGAAAGCAAAATCAATGTTCTTGCCAGCCATATCACGGATCTGTTCAAGGACAAGGCGTCCGGCTTTCATAGCCGCGATACGCGGAGAAAATGGTGACAATCCCTGAGCAATAAGATCCGCGTTTACAAAATGATTACATTTTGCGTAATGCGGTAAAAATCTTCTGGCAAAAGTAGTTTTCCCTGAACCGTTAGGCCCGGCTATTACATAAACATTTTTATTTTTCATATTCTTTTTTTGATAGCGTAAAATACTTTACTGACTTTTAACAAATATTCTTCGAGCGTAGTCCCGAAGTATCGGGACAAAGTCGAGAAGCAAAAGCATCAGTTCTCGACAAGCTCGAACGATATTGATATTCTTCAAGCAAAATCCTGAGCTTGCCCCGAAGTATCGGGACAAAGTCAAAGGACAATATTCTTCGAGCGGAGTGCCGAAGGCACGTAGTCGAGAAGATGAAAAGCCATTAGATTTTATCATGATATCTCTTTTTTACTACTATTCCCTAAACCACTTTATCGTTTCTTTTAATCCCTGCTCTAAATCTATCTTTGGCTGCCATTTTAGAAGTTTTTTTGCTCTTGTTGTGTCGGGTTGCCTTACTTTTGGGTCGTCTTTAGGGAGTTCCTTGTATATAATCTTACTTTTGCTTCCGGTAAGTTTTATTATTTTTTTGGCAAGTTCCATGATCGTGAATTCCGCGGGGTTGCCAATGTTCACAGGGTCATGGATATCTGATTGGCTGAGCCTATGCAACCCTTCTACCAGGTCTGAGGCGAAACAAAAGCTCCTGGTCTGATTGCCTTTACCATATATGGTTATAGGCTCATTTGCCAGTGCCTGGCTTATAAAGTTAGGTATTGCCCTGCCGTCTTTTCTCCTCATCCGGGGTCCGTAGCTATTGAATATGCGAACTATGCTTGTGTCGAGTCCGTGTGTTTTATGATACGCCATTGTAATGGCCTCCGCGAAACGTTTAGCCTCGTCATAGACGCCGCGCGGGCCTATGCAGTTTACATGCCCGTAATAAGTTTCGGGCTGGGGGTGGACTTTTGGGTCTCCGTATATCTCTGATGTAGATGCCAGTAAGAATTTGGCTTTTTTGGCCTTTGCCACACCAAGCGCGTTATGCGTGCCCAATGAACCAACCTTTAACGTCTGTATAGGGTAATTAAGATAATCAACGGGGCTGGCAGGTGAAGCAAAATGAAGGATCAGGCTTATGTCTTCTTTTATGTCGATATATTTTGAGACATCATGATTTATGAATTTAAAGCCGGAATGTTTTTCGAGGCGGGAAACATTGGACAGGCTCCCTGTTATAAGGTTATCCATGCATATGACCTTATAACCCTCTCCCAGGAATCTTTCACAAAGATAAGACCCTAAGAAACCCGCGCCGCCAGTTATTAATGCTCGTTTTGACATAATAGGCCAGACCTTCCGTAACGATATTGCAACAAACTCTGCTAACTTTGAAACTTCTCGACTTCGCCCCTGACAATATTGTTCGAGCTTGTCGAGAACCAATACTTGCACAAAAAATATTGTTCGAGCTTGTCGAGAACCAATACTTGCACAAAAAATATTGTTCGAGCTTGTCGAGAACCAATACTTGCAC
>JAHIUV010000119.1 GCA_018817035.1 Candidatus Omnitrophota bacterium
CTTCTCGACTCACTGCGTTCGCTCGAAGAATATTATCCTTCGGCTATGTCCGCCTCTGGCGGGCAAGCTCAGGACTTTGCTCGAAGAATATTGTTCTTCGACTATGTCCTGATACTTCGGGACAAGCTCAGGACTTTGCTCGAAGAATATTATCCTTCGGCTATGTCCGCCTCTGGCGGGCAAGCTCAGGACTTTGCTCGAAGAATATTATCCTTCGGCTATGTCCGCCTCTGGCGGGCAAGCTCAGGACTTTGCTCGAAGAATATTGTTCTTCGATTATGTCCTGATACTTCGGGACAAGCTCAGGACTTTGCTCGAAGAATATTGTTCGAGCGAACGCAGTGAGTCGAGAACTAAAGTTCCGGATTCCCGCTTTCGCGGGAATGACAATCTTTTGCATTGCAGTTTTGTGAAGTTAAGGTTTTTATTAGTTTTTTTGGCAGTTCGTCTATGTCTCCGGCGCCCAGGATAAATACCGCGTCTCCGGGTTTTATTATATCTGTAAGATGTTTTATTATATCATCTTTTGGCACAAAATGGACATTTTTATGTCCGCACTGGCGCGCGCTTTCACATAGGTCTTTCGCGCTCACGCCGTCTATAGGTTTTTCATGCGCTGAGTATATGTCAGTAATGATCAGGTAATCCGCCAGGTCGAAACACTTTCCGAACTGCTCACGCAGGTGCTTTGTCCTGGAATACCTGTGCGGCTGGAATACGGCTACTATTCTTCTGCCGGCATTTTCAAGCGTCTTAAGGGTTGCCTTTATCTCAGTAGGATGGTGCGCGTAATCGTCGATCACGAATATGTCAGATTTCAAGCGCGTCATGTTAAAACGCCTGTCAGCGCCTTTAAAATTACCTATAACGTCTTTTATAAAAGAAAAATCCGCGCCCAGACGCATGGCCACGGCTATTGCCGCCAGCGTGTTCAGGATATTATGCGTTCCGATTATCGAAAGTTTTATCCTGCCGAGCGCCTTACCTTTATATATCACATCAAATGAAGAACCGTTTAACCCCAGAAGATCTATATTCTCAGCCCTGAGGTCAGCATCCGCGGAAATACCATATGTTACGATTTTTCTATCGCTGCGCTCCACAAGATCCCTTAAATTTTTATCATCAATACCTACAAAGGCAATGCCATCATCACTTGTATTGTCTATAAATTTTTTATACGCCTTGATCACATTATCCATGCTTGAATAGTAATCCATGTGTTCCATATCCATATTAGTGGTTACGCTGTACATAGGCTTCAAAAAAAGAAAAGAACCGTCTGATTCATCCGCCTCGGTCACCATCAGGTCGCTCTGCCCCCAGCGCGCGTTCCCGTTGAGAAAATGCACATCAGCGCCTATAAACACGGTAGGGTCAAACCCTGCCTCGATCAACAGATAAGAGATCAGCGAAGATGTCGTGGTCTTTCCATGCGCGCCTGAAACAGCGACTAATCTCTTGCCCTCCGCCAGTATATTTAATGCCTCTATACGGCGCAATACAGGTATATTCCTGCGCCTCGCCTCCTGAAGCTCAGGATTATCCTCTTTTATACAAGAAGAATGGACCGCGTAGTCAGCACCTTCGACGTTTCCGGCAGAGTGGGATCCCTTGACATCCACGCCTATTGCCTCCAGCCTGTCGGTAACTTTTGTCTTTTTTATATCAGAACCCTGCACCGCGTAACCGCTGCGACAAAAAACTTCAGCGAGTCCGCTCATCCCCGCTCCGCCTATGCCTATGAAATGGAATTTCTTTTTCTTATTGTCCAACTATCGTCTCCTTTATCAATATCTCGCACGCGTCCCTTTGCTTAAATCTATCAGCGCCGCGAGCCATCGCGACGAGTTTATCTTTGTCCATAAATCCCTCTATAGCGTCACGTAAGATCTCCGAGGTAAGGCCTTTTTCCTCAAGTAGGACCGCGAGCCCCGCGCTTTCCATGACCTTTGCGTTAAGTCTCTGGTGTCCGCCGGCGTAAGGATATGGCACCAGGATGGACGGTTTCTTTAAAAATAACAACTCCGACACGGTCATGGCGCCGGCGCGCGAAACCACGAAATCACACTTGTTGTAGATCGCGCTCATCTCTTCCGTAAAAGAAATCACCGTGTTCTTTATACCCTTACCATCATAAAATTCTTTTACCTCATCGCGCTCATTGTATCCCGAGATATGGATGACCTCAATGCCCGACTTCAAGACGATATCCATAGAGTTTATGGCCTCAGGCGCGAGCCTATTCAACGCGTGGGCACCCTGACTACCGCCCATTATCAGGATAGTGAAATTATCTTTTTTTATCAGATGCCCCTCTATATCTTTTCTAAGGGGATTACCCGAGATCACGATCTTAGCCTTATATCTTTTCAGATATTCCACGGTATCGTCAAAACTAACAGCGATCCTGTCAACAAAACGAGCCAGCATCCTATTTGCCTTGCCCGGATAAACATTCTGCTCGTGGATAACCGTCTTTATCCTTAAAAAATGCGCCGACAGCAATGCCGGGCCTGAGATATACCCTCCGAATCCCACAGCTACCTGCGGCCTGAAACTCAAAAGAACGAACAAAGACTGCACGGTCCCGGCAAAAAGCCTGAAAATAAAATCCAGCGCGTGAAAGACATTGCGGGACTTAAGCGGTATAACAGGTGAAACACAAAATCTCATGCCTTTGCGTTCCAGGGTAGCCCTGTCCTGCCCGCGTCGTGACGTAATGAACAAAATCTCGCTAACGCCACGCGACTCGAGCTCTTCAGCCAGCCTTATCGCCGGAAAAAGATGCCCGCCTGTCCCTCCTGCCGCAATAAGTATCCTCATATTTTATCCTGTCTGTCATTGCTAACTTCTCGAGTCGAGAAGTTTATCCTGAGCGTAGTCGAAGGACTTGCTCGAAGAATATTGTTCGAGCGAGACTAAAAGCCGAGTCGAGAACTGATGCTTCTCTTTTACAATGTCGGCATCCTCAGTATTCTTGCTCAACGCCGGGAGCAATTGATGCTTCCTTTTAAATATCGTTCGAGCGACCCGCCTCAGGCGTGGAGTCGAGAACTGATGCTTTTGCTTCTCGACTACGTCCCGATACTTCGGGACTCCGCTCGAAGAATATTTGTTCAAGCAGAGTCGAGAACTGCCCTCACAATAACAATCGTCTATTAACTTAGCGCTTTGAAATATTCAATAAAAGCGCTACCGCTATCATATTAAAAATAAGCGCTGTCCCGCCATAACTGATAAACGGAAGCGGCAGTCCTTTTGTGGGCATCGCGCCTGTCGAGACAGCTATATTTATAATTGCTTTCAACGCTATGCTCACAGTTATACCCAACGCCAAAAATTTACCAAACATATCCCCGGCCTTTAGGGATATCTTTAAGCCTTGCCAAACGAACAAACTAAATAGAATAACTATGCCCAGAGTGCCTATAAGGCCCAGCTCCTCACCTATTATAGAGAATATAAAATCCGTATGCACCTGCGGAAGATAAAATAATTTCTGCCTGGAGCAACCCAGCCCTACCCCTAAAATCCCTCCGGAGCCAAGAGCTAAAAATGACTGCACTATCTGAAAACCAGAACCCTGCGCATCACCCCATGGGTCAAGATAGCCTATAATACGCCTGAGCCTGTACGGCACCCTGAATATCAAAAAATAAAGCGCCGGCAAAGATATTCCGATAAAAGGAAAAAGATGCGCGATATTCGCGCCTGAGGCAAAAAGCATTATTATAGACACCGCGAGCAACATAGCGGATGTCCCCAGGTCAGGCTGTAAAAGTATTAAGGATACCACTGACCCGGTAATCGCCAGCGGGGGCAAAAATCCATGCAAGAAACTTTTGATACTCCCCTGCTTTCTTTCAAGCACGTCCGCAAGGTATATGATCAAAAAAAGCCCCGCGAATTCAGAAGGCTGAAACCCCAGTATCCCCAGCTTGATCCATCTCTTCGCTCCTCCTGCCTCATGGCCTATACCAGGCACGAGCACAAGCATAAGGATGATAAATGATATTGTCAGCAAAGTCTTGGTATGAGACTTTAGTTTCCTGTAATCCATTTTCAGGGTAAAAACCGCCAGTATTAACCCTATTATAAAATGCAGAATATGCTTTTTGAGAAAAAAAGCGCTGTCCTGAAACTTATCATACGCATAACAGCTCGATGCGGAATATACCATGACAATGCCTATGCATATCAACACCATCGTTATTATCAATACACCCTGGGCTTCTTTTTTCATAGAGTAATCTTCCTGCAACTTTAGTTCTCGACTCACGAAGTTTACCCCGAGCGTAGTCGAGGGGTTCGCTCGAACAATATTGATACTCTTCGAGTAAAGTCCTGAGCTTGTCCCGAAGTATCGGGACATAGTCGAAGGACAATATTCTTCGAGCGAGCATTCAACTGCGTTCAGGATAAACTTCGCGAGTCGAGAAGTTACGACAAAGTGAAACCTGAGGCCAATTCCTTGACGTATTTTTTAAAAAGCTCGCCGCGTTCCTTATAGCTTTCAAATATATCAAAACTGGAACACCCCGGCGAAAGTAAAACTTTGCCTCCGGCGGCTGTTTTTTTAAATGCCTCTTGAAGGGCGCCTTCCAATGTTTCAGCCTCTATGAGAGCAGGAAATCCCGTAAGATCTTTTTTGATCCGGCCTCCGGCTTTTCCCATAACAATAACACAGCTCACTTTCTCGTCGATAAGCCGCCTTAAACTGCCGAAATCCCCGCCCTTATATTTTCCGCCCATGATCAGGGCTATCCTGCCCTCCAGGGACTTGAGCGCCCATTCTACACTCGAAACGGTCGTGGCCTTTGAATCGTTGTAAAAATCAACACCGTCCACAACGCCGACATGTTCCAACCTGTGCGGTATGCCTTTAAAACCTGAAAGCGCCTCCAACATCACGTCTTCGCTGACGAGCTCCGTCGAGACAACGGACATCGCCGCAAGATAATTTTCGTTCTTTATGCCGAGCCTTTTTTTAAAATCTTTATATTCGTTGAAAAATTCCACCTTCGTATTTTTTATATCACGGGAGAGTTTTTTTAGTATCCTGTCATTACCATTAAGGAAGACAATTCCGTCCTTATCCTGATTTGAGAATATCCTCGACTTTAAAGAAACATATTCTTCCATGCCGCTATGCCTATCCAGATGATTCTCGGATACATTCAGTACGACACTTACCCTGGGCTTAAAATCTTTTATCCTTTCCAATTGAAAAGAGCTGACTTCGAGCACCACGATAGAATCTTTCCTTATCTTTTTTAATTCTCCGCTCAATGGATTACCTATGTTGCCGCAGACGACAGCGTGCCTGCCTGCCTTTTTGAGCATATTGCCTATCAATGTCGTAACCGTAGTCTTGCCGCTCGTCCCGGTGATCGCGATGATCGGCGCCGGACACATGGAATACGCGAGTTCCATCTCGCCTATTACGGGTATGCCTGAGCGTTCAGCCATCCTTACAGGCAGGGAATCCTGACGCACACCCGGACTTATTACCATTGACTTCGCGCCGGCTATTATTTTTTCAGAATGCGCGCCAAGCTCAATATTGCCTTCACTGACAATTCCTTTTTTTATAAGGGCTTTCACATCCGCCCTAACAGCGTCGCTATCTTTTAGCTCACTGATAAAAACAGTATCTCCTCGCGCCGATAATATTTCAGCTGCCGCTATTCCGCTCTTACCAAGCCCGACGACAACAACTTTATCCATAACATCCTTTAGCGCAGTTTTAAGGTAGCGAAGCTTAGGAATACCAGTATTATCGCTATTATCCATAGCCTTACGGTCACCTTTGGCTCAGCCCAGCCGCACATTTCGAAATGATGATGCAAAGGCGCTATCTTGAATATTCTTTTCCCTGTGCAGCGAAAAGATATCACCTGCAATAAGACCGACAGCGCTTCGACGACAAAAATACCGCCTATTAAAAGCAAGATAATTTCCTTTTTAACGAAAACAGCGACGGTCCCTATGGCTCCTCCGAGCGCGAGCGCGCCTGTGTCACCCATAAATATCGAAGCGGGATACGTGTTATACCACAAAAAACCAAGCCCCGCGCCTACTATCGCCGCGCAAAATACGGTAAGTTCACCTGCCTCAGGCAGATAATAGATCCCCAGATAGTGCGCGAAATCGACATGCCCCGTCACATAGCTCATGCCGGCGTAAGCGAGCGCGGTCAATGTAATACATCCTATCGCCAGTCCATCGAGCCCGTCAGTAAGGTTCACAGCGTTAGAAGCCGCCGTGATCACCAATATCACGAACGGTATATAAAATATCCCCAGATTGATCGCCAGATCCTTAAAGAACGGCATTTCCAGGACACCGGTAGTCTTTGGATTTATATATAAAAATAACCCCACGATGAATCCGGCTATTATCTGCGCGAAAAGTTTTGTTCTTTTATTCAAACCCCTTTTTCCTGATTTTGCGCCTTTTGCCCCGGAGACAAGTTTACTATAATCATCCAAAAAACCTATGCCGCCGAGCCAACCTGTTACCATTAGCGCTATGAGAACAAAACTGTTCTTCATATCAGCCCACATTATGGTAGAAACGAATATCCCAAACAAGACCAGTATGCCGCCCATGGTGGGAGTGCCTTGTTTTCCCTTGTGCCGTTCATAAAGTCCGGGGCAATATTTCTGCCTGATAGTCTCCCCTACTTTAAGGGCCTGTAGTTTTCTGATAATAGGGGGAGCAAATATCACTGTTATCAGAAACGCGGTAACGCAGGCAAACGCGGCCCTGAACGTAATATACTTAAAAACATTAAAAATAAAAAATGTGTCCCTTAAAGGATACAGTAAATAATACAGCATTTTTCCACCTTTTCAGCTTAACTTCTCGACTCACTACGTTCGCTCGAAGAATATTGTTCGAGCGAAGTCCCGAAGCATCGGGACGGAGTCGAGAACTATCCCTGCTCAAAGAATATTGTTCGAGCGGAGTCGAGAACTATCCCTGCTCAAAGAATATTGTTCGAGCGAAGTCCCGAAGCATCGGGACGGAGTCGAGAACTCTGCACAACTGTTATTATACCTTAAACTGCTTCTCTAATTCTGCCACTACCTGTTCCATTTTCATCGCGCGCGAGCCTTTTACCAGTATAGTATCACCTTTCTTGATAAGATCTAAAATGGCCTGACAGGCTTCTTTGGTGACGTTGCAGACTTTGGTCTTGGAGCGGCTCATACCGGCTTCCTGCGCGCCTTTAGCTACGTGCTCGGCAAGTTTACCCACGGCAACTATTAAATCTATCCCTGACTCCGCTGCCTGCCTGCCTACCAGATGATGGAACCTTCCTGAGAAATTGCCCAGCTCGAGCATATCACCTGCCACCAGTATTTTTCGGCCTTTAGCGGACATGTCGCGCAATGCCTCTATCGCCTGTCTCATGGAAGAAGGGTTGGAATTATACGCGTCGTTTATTATATTGATATCTCCCAGCCTTTTTACCTCCAGCCTCATATCCTGTCCCCTAAATTCGCCCAACGCCTCTTTTATGTCGTCGAAGTTTATTCCTAAATCAAGGCCAATCGCTATAGCGCCAAGCGCGTTATAAACATTATGACGGCCTACCATATTAAGCCTGATATCATGTTTTCCGTTCAACTTAAAATTTATCCCGTCAGGCTCAAGGCTGATCTTGTCCGCGTAAACATCGAACGACTTATCGAGCCCGAACCTTACGAGCTTATGATCTGTCTTCAATTTTTTAAGATACTCATCGTCCCCGTTTATTATGACCTTCGCGTCTTTATCCAGATAATCGAGTATTTCAGCCTTGGCCTTAAGCACTGTATCCATATCCTTTAAATATTTCAGATGAGACAACCCTATGTTAGTGATTACCGCTATAGTGGGCTTGGCTATTTCCGAGAGCCGTCTTATTTCTCCCAGATGATTGGTTCCCATTTCCAACACAACAGCCTTATGTCCCGCATCAAGCCGCATAAGCGTAAGGGGAACACCTATCTGATTATTCTCAGTCCCGAAACTTTTTAACGTGTTAAATTTCTTGCCGAGAATAGACGCTGTCATTTCTTTTGTGGTAGTTTTACCGTTAGAACCTGTAATGCCTATGAGAGGCGTGTTAAACCTCGACCTGTGAAAACGCGCGATATCCCCCAGGGCCCTTACGCTGTCAGCCACACATATGAACGAAACTTCCGGTAGTTTAAAATTAGGATTCGCTATGCATCCTTCCTGCACAAGGACTCCGCCCGCCCGCCTCGAAACAGCGTCTAATATAAAATTATGGCCGTCAAACCTTTCACCCTTTATCGCGACAAAAAGCTCGCCGCCTTTCATGCGACGCGTATCAGTGGATATTCCCCTGAGTATATCTTTGTCATTTCCGGATAACAGCTTACCTTTAGCGGCAAGCAGGACATCCTTTACTGTAAACATACACGCCTCCTTTATTTTTTTTGGATATACTTTCCGCATAATATTTTTCTTACCGCTTTCCTATCGTCAAATGGAAGAATAACGTTCTTGAGCACTTGATATGTCTCATGGCCCTTACCCGCCACAAGAACGATATCACCTTTTTTGGCTTCTTTTAACGCCGAATCAATAGCCTTAAAACGATCCTCCTCGACCACAAAGTTATTCCTCCCAGCGACAATGCCCTTTTTTATTTCAGCTATAATACTCATGGGATCTTCGCTTCGAGGATTGTCGCTCGTTATATATATCTTATCCGAAAGCTCGGAAGAAACTCTGCCCATATTAGGTCTTTTGGCCTTATCTCTGTCACCTCCACAGCCGAACACTACTATCAGCCTGCCAGGCTCCAGCTCTCTCAATGCCCTAAGTACATTTTCCATGCCGTTTTCGGTGTGCGCGTAATCCACAAATACCGAAAAATCCTGCCCGCAGTCTATTTTCTCAAGCCTGCCAGGAGGGGCGGACGCTTCTTTCATTACCAAGGCTATTTTTTGCGTATCCATACCCATGACTATGCCGCACGCCCCAGCTGCCAAAATATTATACACATTATGACGGCCGATCAATCTTGAATTTATAGCAGTCTCATTTCCTTTATAACACAGGTCGAAACTGAGGCCAGCGGATGAAAAATCAATATTCTTAGCTTTTATATCCGAACCAGTATTTATTCCATACGTGACTACTGCGGCTTTTTTTTCGGAGGCGGCCTTTTTTATTATAACTCCGGAATACGGATCATCCGTATTTATGACGGCAAATCCGCCTTTTTTTATCTTGGAGAACAACTTTGCCTTTGACGCGATGTAGTTCTTCATATTTTTATGAAAATCCATGTGTTCATGGGTAAGGTTGGTAAACACCGCCATATCGAAATGTAACGTGTCCACGCGGCCCTGTTCAAGTGAATGCGACGAAACTTCAATAACGCAGGTCTTGATCCCTTTTTTATACATACCGCTCAAAAGCGAATACAGATCCAGGATCCCCGGGGTAGTATTTAAAGCCGGTATAGATCGGGCGCCAAACCTGTAATTTATAGTGCCGATGACCCCTGTTTTTTTCCCGAGCTTATCAAGCAGGCTCTCGAGCAGATAAGTCGTAGTGGTCTTTCCGTTTGTACCGGTAACCCCTATGAGACACATTTTGGCGGACAGGTCTCCGTAGAACGCCATAGAGATATGAGAAAGCGCGTGTTTTACGTCGTCTACATATATAAAGGTAGCGCCTCTATTAAAGGTATGGCTGTCCTTATTCGCCGGTTCCAGCATAACGGCAGACGCGCCCCTGTCTATCGCCTCATCTATAAAATCCGAGCCATTAAAACGCGAACCTTTTAGCACCACGAACAGAAAACCATCTTTTATCGCTTTTGAGTCACACGCAAGGCCCTTTATCTCCACAGAGGCCTTGCCTTCCACTTTCTTCACTCCTGCCAGATTTTTTAATAGGTTTTTTAGTTTCATGTTTTACTGTAACTTCTCGACTTCACGCCTTCGGCGCTACGCTCGAAGAATATTGTTCGAGCGGAGTCGAGAACTATCCCTGCTCAAAGAATATTGTTCGAGCTTGCCCGCCAGAGGCGAACGGAGTCGAGAACTATCCCTGCTCAAAGAATATTGTTCGAGCGGAGTCGAGAACTATCCCTGCTCAAAGAATATTGTTCGAGCGGAGTCGAGAACTATCCCTGCTCAAAGAATATTGTTCGAGCTTGCCCGCCAGAGGCGGACGGAGTCGAGAACCAAAGTTACGGTTTAACCCTAGGATGCAGGTTCAATTTTATAGTAGCGCATCATCTGTTCTGTTACTTTTTTAAAAACAGGCGCGCATACAGTGCCTCCGTAATATTGCGGCCTTGGCTGGTCCAGAATAACGACTACCGTGAACATCGGATCATTGTAAGGTAAAAAACCCACGAACGACGCCGTAAATTTACTGTGGGAATAGGTTCCGTTTGACTCTACTTTTTGGGCAGTGCCGGTCTTGCCGGCTGGGAAATATCCTTTTACTTCCGCCGACTTACCTGTGCCCTCTTCGACAACGCCCCTTAATATGCCTCTTATTTCCTTTGCCGTGTCTTCCGAGATCACTCTATGCATTTTTTCACGTTCGAATTTTTTTATTACACTGCCTGTCTTGTCCTGTATGCTGTCAATGATCCTGGGCTTCACATAATAACCGTTGTTGGCGATACTGGATACGGCACAGGCAAGCTGGATCGCGGTCGCCGCTACCTCCTGCCCCATGGAGATACTGCAGACTGAGAGTTTTGACCATGTCCGCGGATGCCTTAGTATGCCCTTGACCTCACCGGGAAGAGCTATACCTGTCTTTTCCCCAAAGCCAAAACGCTTAGCGTACCTGTACAACCCGGTCTTGCCTAATTTAACAGCGGATTTCATTGTCCCTATATTGGACGAATATTTTATAACGTCTTTATAAGGAAGCCATCCGTGAGGAGTATGGTCGTGATAAGTATGCCTCCCCCATTTAAATTCCCCATTCTCGCAGAACAATTCATCATTTTGGCTAAGAACATTTTCTTCAAGCACAGCGGAGGCGGTCACTATTTTAAAACTGGAACCCGGCTCAAAAAAATCGCATATAGCGCGGTTCCTCCTTGCTTCCGCGGGAGAAGAATTTATATCTCCCGGATCGTACGACGGGCTATTGGCCAGCGCCAATATATCCCCTGTGTGAGGATCCATGACTACTATGCTTCCACCGAGGGCATTATATTTTTTAAAAGCATTATTGAGCTCTCTTTCGGCAAAGGCCTGCACAACACTATCTATAGTAAGAATGATATCATTGCCGTCGGCGGGAGGGATCTGTTTATACTCGTATCCCGGGACCTCGCGTCTCTTGGCGTCCCTTATGGTGTATCTCCACCCTACCGCGCCTTTTAAAAATCTGTCATACATGAGCTCGACACCTTCAAGCCCTTTATCATCAAGCCCTACAAAACCGATTATATGGCTAGCCAGTTTATTATTAGGATATACGCGCCGGGGTTCTTTTACAAAATCCACGCCTTTTATGCGCAGGCGCTTTACAGCTCTTTCTTTATCAAGTGATACTTTGCGCGCGATCCACGCAAAGCGTTTTTTTTCGGTTAGATCTTTTAATATTTTGCTCTCGCTTATATTTAGGGCACCGGAAAGTTTTCGCGCGGCTGAAGGTTTATCCTTTATAAGCAGCGGGTCAGCATACACAGAACTGAGATTAATGGACACAGCCAGTTCCTTTTTATTGCGGTCGTAAATAACCCCTCTTTTCGGAAGAAGACAAATGAAAGTTTTATACTGGTCAGAAGCGATTTTTGATAAAGGTTTTGCGGCTCCGAGCTGGACAAACAAAAGTCTTATCGCAAGAAACGCTAATAAAAATAGTAAGGTATATAGGACCTTCCTAATTCGGGGGGCAATTAGTTTATTCATATTATAGGAGCCGCGCGTATGGCGAGCGACACCACTTTTTCAATAATTTATTTAATCAAGACTATTAACATTCGGGCTGGCCTCAGCTTCCCGACCCATGACAAACAGACTGGCAAAGAGGCCCTTCTTCGCTACATACTCGTGTTCAGGTTTCACCGGGGAACCTGCGAGCTTAACCACCTGCCATTTGCCCGGAATGCCTAATTCGACCTTTTTGGCTAAAAGTTTTGTTTCCAGGTTGGCGGGAGATTTTAAATTAAGGACATTATATACCATTATCCTATTACGGTCAACAAGGTTTGAATGGATCTGGTTATTTTCCTTTATCCTCAGGCCCATTTGATAAATAAGAGCCTGCTGATTGACATAGGCAAGGGCAACAAACGTTACTAAAAAAGTAAAAGCAATGACCTTATACACCTTAAAATCATTCCTCATGCCGTCGTCTCCTTTTGATGTAAAATCAAAGCTTTTCTGCCGCGCGGAGCTTTGCGCTTCGCGCCCGCGGATTTTCCGATACCTCGGCTTCCGAGGCGATCACCGGTTTTTTCGTAAAGACTTTAAGAATACCCCTGGCGCGGAAATCTTTTAGCGTATTCTTCGCTATCCTGTCCTCAAGAGAATGAAAAGATATCACGCAAAGCCTGCCGCCTTTTTTAAGAATACCCGGCGCGTCCCTGAGCGCTTCTTCCACGGCGCTCAACTCATCATTTACGCTTATGCGAAGGGCCTGGAAAGCGCGCGTCGCGGGATGTATCCTCTGGCGGCCTCTTCCGTACGGAAGGCTTCTTGAGATCACTTCCACCAGTTCATCCGTTGTCTCAATCTCTTTTTTGTCCCGAGCCGAAACTATCGCCCTGGCGATCCTCCTGTAAAAACGCTCTTCCCCAAAATCCCTTATTATTAGCGCGAGATCTTCCTCATCCGATGAGTTGACCAGGTCCTTTGCCGTAAGCTTCTGGTTCCTGTCCATGCGCATATCCAGAGGGCCGGCGTTCTTTATACTGAATCCCCTCTCTGCTGTCTCCATTTGGATGCTGGAAATGCCCAGATCAAATAAAATTCCGTCTACTTCCCCTAATCGTAAATTTTCGGTTATCTCTTTTATATGCCTGAAATTTTTATTCACAAGATTGATGTGTATTTTTGAAGCCTTCAATTTTTCGTGAGCTATTTTCAGGGATTCAGAATCCCTGTCGATCCCTATCAATGTTCCGCCCGGAGCTATCCGTTCCGCCAATTCTACGGCATGGCCACCCCCGCCTATTGTAGCGTCTATAATGATCTTACCGGGCGCCGGGTCCAAAAAATCCATGACCTCACGCGGCAGAACAGGCTTATGCAAATATCTTTCTCCCATTTTTGCTCTTGATTATCTTATATACCTCCCGGCTTACGCGGACCGAACTCCTATCGATATTAAGGCACCTGGCCTTACGTATGCATTCTATAGGCGTGCTGGAACAACTGAAATCCGTGGTCCTGGCTTTCATAAAATTACCGTGAGAACTCATAAAAATCCTCCTATTCCAATTCTATAAGTTTTTCAGCTACTTCTTCGAACGAATCCCTGGAGGTAGAATAATAATCTTTCCAGAGCTCGCGGCTCCATATCTCGATGCGATTCGACACGCCTATTATGTAAACATCCTTTTTTATATCAGCGTATTCTTTTAAATAAGGCGGGATAAGTATCCTTCCCTGTTTATCGGGAATCATCTCTCCGGCGCCTGAAAAGTATAACCTATTAAAGCGCCTTGATTCAGATTTCGTGAACGACATTGACTTAAACTTTTGTTCCTGTGTTTTCCATTCGTCCTCAGCTAACATAAATAAACATTTGTCCAGGCCGCGGGTAATAAAAAAGCGCTCAATGTAATGCTCCTTGAGCGCATCTCTAAATTTGGAGGGTATTATAAGTCTGCCTTTCCTGTCCAATGTGTGCTCGAACTCACCGTAAAACATGCTATCCTCCACTTTGCTCCACTTTGAACCACCACGCAATCAAAGTTTACACGAATAGCATTTCCCTGTCAAGCCAATTGTTTAACTTTTTTTAACTAACACCATATGATGGGGTTAAATCAAAAGTGGGGCGCTAAATGTAGGGATATTTATTACTGCCATTGCGAGAAAAAACCCTTCTTCGTTAAAACTTCTTCACTTCTCGACTCACTGCGTTCGCTCGAAGAATATTGTTCGATTCGAGCTTGCCTGGCAGAGGCGGACGGAGTCGAGAACTTATGCTTGTTCAAAGAGTATTGTTCGAGCTTGTCGAGAACTTATGCTTGTTCAAAGAGTATTGTTCGAGCTTGTCGAGAACTTATGCTTGTTCAAAGAGTATTGTTC
>JAHIUV010000120.1 GCA_018817035.1 Candidatus Omnitrophota bacterium
GACAGAAGGGCTCCAGATAGTCCTTGTGAATGATTATAGTCTGGATGAAAGCGGGGATATTTGCAGGAATCTTGCCCTTAAGCACCGCGATATCGTGACCTTTGTGGATCTTGCCAGGAATTTCGGGGAGCATAACGCTGTAATGGCGGGCCTGAATTATTCTGAAGGTGATTATACGGTGATCATGGATGATGATTTCCAGAACCCTCCTGAAGAGGTTTCCCGGATTTTTAATGAAGCTGCTTCAGGAAAACATGACATAGTCTACACTTATTACAAAAAGAAAGAACATAGCTGGTTCAGGAATTTCGGAAGCAGTTTTAATAATTTTGTCGCTAACCTGATGTTGGATAAACCCAAAGACCTTTATCTTTCCAGCTTTAAGTGTTTAAGCAGGTTTGCCGTGAACGAGATCGTAAGATATACAGGCCCTTTTCCGTATGTGGACGGGCTGGCTCTCAGGTGCACCAGGAGGATAGGGAAGATAGAAGTCGCCCATGAGAAAAGGGTCCAGGGCAGGTCAAGCTATACGTTAAAAAAATTAGTGAGATTATGGCTTAATATGTTCGTGAATTTTTCAGTAACGCCCCTGAGGACAAGTTTTTTTATCGGGTTATTGTTCAGCTGCCTGGGTGTGGTCTTGAGTGTTTGGGTGGTCGTGGACAAGATCATGAATCCGTCGGTCCCCATAGGATATCCTTCACTTTTTATAGCTATAATGGTAGTTTCCGGAGTTCAGCTTTTAATTTTGGGCCTTATAGGAGAATACCTGGGCCATCTTTTTTTGAGCTACAACCAGACTCCGCAGTTTATCGTAAGAGAAGTCCATAGAGGAGATAAAAAGTAATGATCAGGCAGGAATGTTTCAGAGGCAAGAATATACTTATTACCGGAGGCCAGGGTTTTATAGGAAGCAGCCTCGCTATAAAGCTTACTGAGTTTGGATCAAAGGTTACACTGCTGGATGCTATGGTAGACGGCCACGGAGGAAACATATTTAATGCCGAGCCTGTCAAAGATAAGGTTAAAGTCATACATGAAGATGTAAGAAATGTCGGCATAATGAATGATATTGTCAGGGATAAGGATTATATTTTTCATCTGGCAGGACAGAATGACCATGTATTGAGCCTATCTGACCCGTTTCCTGATATAGATATAAATATAAAAGGCTCTGCCGTGCTTCTCGAAGCCTGTAAGAAGTATAATAAAAAAGCAAAGCTTGTTTATACCGGGACAAGAGGTGAATATGGAAAAGCCGCTAAACTGCCTGTTGATGAGAATGCTCCTATGAATCCCAAGGGCATATATGAATTGTCCAGCCTTACCGTGCAAAAGATGTTCAAGATATATAATGACAATCATGGGGTAAGATCAGTCACTCTGAGGCTTACTAATATCTATGGCGAAAGAGCGCAGATGAAACATGACCGTTTTGGAGTGGCAAACTGGTTTATCAGGCTGGCGCTGGACAATGCTACTATAAAAGTGTTTGGCGATGGGTCTATTCTCAGGGATTTTCTTTATGTTGAAGATACTGTTAACGCCATACTTATGTGCGCCCAGTGCGATGAGGCATATGGTGAGATATTCAATGTGGGCAATGACGAGCCTTCTAGTTTCCTGGAATTGGCAAAGACCGTTGTTGCCGTAGCAGGTACGGGAAGATGGGAGTTTGCGTCTTTTTCTCCTGATAGGGCAGCGCAGGAACCCGGGGATTTTTATTCCGATATAAATAAAATAAAGAGGACAACGGGATGGAAACCGGTGACGGATCTAAAAACAGGCCTTAAGAGAACGGTAGAATATTACAGAAAACACAAGAGTCATTATTGGTAAATATGATAATGAGAGAAAAAGTCTTTGATATCCTTGCCGTTATATTGATCTTGATAAGCGTTGCGCTTCTCTTCGCCGATCTTTCGGATAATTTTTTATGCAATGACGAGGCGTTTACGGCAGCTGTAGGGAGGAATGTCCTGCAGTTTGGATATCCGCGCGCTTTTGACGGCACAAATCTGGTTTATCCTTATTACCCCAAACTTATTTTAGAAAAGTCTTTCCTGTGGATATCTGATACATGGACACAGTTTTATTTAGTCGCCTTGTCATTCGTAATATTTGGCGTCAGTGACTGGGCCGCGCGCTTCCCTTTTGTGCTGTCAGGGGTATTGACGCTTATCTTATCATATTTATTTTGCAGGCATTATTTGAGATCCAAGATAGCCGGTATATTTTCTCTGCTTCTACTGGGAACATCAGTCCCTTTTTTATTGCACTCGAGGCAGGCGCGTTATTATGGATTGGTAATAGCCTTATGTTTCGCAATATTTTATTGTTATCACCGCGTAATAGAAAAAAAGAAAGGTTATATTTGTCTTACTGCTTTATTTGTCGCCCTTAGCTGGACCAATCATGCGGCTTTTGTCCCCATGTTTGCGTGTACGTGGCTCATGGCGTTATTTATGGATCGCAAGGACATAAAATGGAAAAAATTTATCAGCTTGTCAGTAGTTTCCGTATTATTTTTGGGCGCATGGCTTTATATATGGTGGCCCACTTTTGTATATGATTCCGCGGAATATCCTGCGCGCTTATCTTTGTTACAGGTGAAAAAGAATTTGGAATTTCAGCTACGGACCATAAACAATTATTTTATGCCCGTTGCTTTTTGGGCGCTGTTCATGCTTTTTTTGCGTATTTTTAAAAAGCGGGAAGTTTTTGGGCTATCCGCTACAGAAAAGAAGGTTTTAAAAAGGATACTCACCGTCCTTTTATGCAATGTAGCTTTTTTTACGCTTTTCGGCATGAGGACAATGCGGTACTATGTCCAATATTTACCTTTCCTATATTTGATAGAGGCTGTTCTTTTATTAAAACTCTTCAAATGGAAAAAGTACCCGACTATAGTGATCTTTTTATTACTTATTTTTACCAATTTTCTTTCCAGGCCAAACCCTCTTTTTCTGACAAAGGGGCTTCCCGGCAAATTTGACGTAAGCGAACATTCTAAATTCAGGACATATTTCCCGGATTATTTATACGAATTAACCCATGAGTATACCGGGCCAACGGAAGCCTTGTGCGGTTATTTGAAAAGCAATGCTAAGCCCGGAGACAGGATCAAGATCATAAAAGGAGATCTCCAGGTTATTTTTTATAATCCTGAACTTACCGTTATAAATGACGCAAGATATTACAAAAAAACATATCCTGAATGGATCGTTATGCGGAAATATTGGAATCCGATATATGAGGATGTCTGGGGCAGGGGGATGGAGATTGACATAGAAGCCGGTTATTTAGATGTCCTGGACAGGTATGAAAAAATAGCTTTACCGGCAGTTGATTCTATACGCGAGAACGAACCTGACAACATGGAGACCCACTTTTTCAGGGCGCCGGTTATTACTCCCGAAAATCAGATGTGCGTATATCGCCTGAAAGAAAAATCATGACGAAAAAAGTCTTGCTTATAAATCCGCCGGAGAGCGGGATGGGAGAACATTCTTTTCCGCCTCTCGGGCTTTTGTATGTAGCTGGGGTTTTGCGAAAAGAAAATATACCGGTAAAGATAGTAGACGGTTTTTTGGAAGGTTGGAGGGGCATAGAAGATTCGCTAAGGTCTTACACCCCGGATATAGTAGGCATAACCTGTCATACTTATGCCAGGGTCCAGGTGTTAAAAATAGCCAGGCTGGCAAAGAAACTCTTGCCTGAGGCAGAGATAGTAGTTGGCGGAGCGCACCCTACCATAATGGCCGGACAGATGCTTGAAAATTACCCGTTTATTGATGTGGTTGCCATAGGCGAGGCTGACTATGTGCTTTTGGACTTATGCAGGAACATGGATTATGCCGGGATCCCGGGCATAGGTTATAGGCAGGAAGGCCGTACGGTCATAAATCCTGAAAGGAAAGTCATCGATGACCTTAATACTGTGCCTTTTCCGGCGTGGGAACTATTGGATCTCAGGCGTTATCCGTCTGACGGCGAAGGTGTTTACAGGGGGATTGATCTGGAAAAAGAGCCGTGTATACCCATACTTTTTTCCAGGGGATGCGTAGGGAATTGCAATTTTTGCTCTAATAGGCTCATGTGGAAGAGATGGCGGCATCGTTCTCCGGCGAATACCCTGGAGGAACTTGAATTATTGAACAGGAAATTCGGCATAAAACATTTTATTTTTAACGATGATTGTTTTTCCGTGAACAAGAAAGCCACTATTGAAATATGCAAGGGGATAATAAGTAGGGGGTTGAACATCGTGTTCGACATTGTTACACGTACGGATTGCGTGGATGAAGAAATTTTGCAGGCGTTAAAAGACGCCGGATGCTACCAGATAAATTACGGTATAGAGACGGCATCATCCACGCTTTTAAAGATAATGGGAAAGCCCGTTAATGTTAATGTCTCCGAGGATGCCATAAAACTTACGAATCAATATGGCATAAGATCAACGGCATTGCTTATTGCCGGGTGCGTCGGTGAAACTTATGAGACCATAAACGAGACAATAGATTTTTTAAAAAGGGCAAAACCGTCACGCATAGGTGTAGGCTCAGGCCTTATGATCTTTCCCGGGACAAAACTTTACGATCTGGCTAAAGAAAAAGACGTAATAGATGACGGGTTTTGGCTCACAGGGTATTCCTGGAAGGTATATACCGCCGAAAATTCGAGGATGTGGCTTAAAATATTCGGTAATGCCATAGAAAAAAGGCAGAAGCTGTCAGGTAACAGGATCACTGACCTGATAAAAAACCATAAGTTTGTTTCCAAGGAAATAGAGTTCATGGCCAAGGAACTTTTTGCTAAAATCGGACTCAGGAAGAAAAAACCGGGTAAATATAGAGTAGCTTATTAGGCAAAAAAACGACCTTAAAAATATAGCCCCTTTTTTATTTTTGTGTTACAATATTTTAATATGCCAAAACGTATATTGATCATAAATCCTTTCGGCGTAGGGGATGTCCTGTTTTCCACGCCTTTGATATCGGCTGTAAGAAAAAAAGACCCTTTATCTTATATAGCTTATATATGTAATATAAGGACAAGAGAAACGCTCGAGACAAATCCTGATATTAATGAGGTCCTGGTTTTTGAGAGAAGCGAATACAGGGCTCTCTGGGCAAAATCCAAACTTGCCTGCATAAAGAAACTATTGGGTTTTTGGGGAGGGGTCAGAAAGAGAAAATTCGATATTGTAATAGACCTTTCCCTGGGAAAAGAATATGCTTTTTTATGCTGGGTGTCCGGCATAAAAGAACGCAGGGGTTTTAATTATAAGGGCAGGGGAAGGTTTTTAACGCATAAGGTGAGATTTGACGGATTTAACGATAAGCCCGTAGCGGAGTATTATTTGGATGTTCTTAGTTCTCGACTTCGTCCGCCTCTGGCGGACAAGCTCGAACAATATTCTTCGAGCGAAGTCGAGAAGAATATTGTTAAGGCAGTTCTTATTCCCCTAAAGGAAGATTCGGAATATATTGATAATTTTTTAAAAGCTTCGGTAGTGAGTGATACTTCTGTTTTAATAGGCATATCTCCCGGAGGAGGCATGAGTTTCGGAAAAAAGAATCAATCCAGGAGAAGGTGGGGCGCGGAAAAATTCAGCGAATTGGCTGACAGGCTCGCGGAAAAATTTAAAGCGACGATAATCCTGATCTGGGGGCCGGGAGAAGAGGACCTTGTAGCGGAAATAGCAGGCCGCATGAAACAAAAAGCGTTGATAGCGCCTCAGACTACCATAAGGCAAATGGCCGCGTTATGCGGTAGATGTTCACTTGTTATATGCAGTGAAGGCGGTCCGCTTCATATTGCCGCCAGTCAAGGCGTCAAGACGGTTTCCATTTTTGGACCTGTAGATGAAAATGTTTATGGCCCTTATCCGAAAAGCGAAAAGAATATAATAGTGACTTCGAATATTTCCTGCAGGCCGTGTTATAAAAAATTTAAATTACCGGAATGTGAAACTAAAAAGTGTTTGGAAGATATTACAGTAGAAACTGTCGAAACTCGCATTGGACAATGCGGATTTGGAATCTAAACAGGAGAACATATGAAAGTCGACGTATTTTCACTTAAAAAACAATATGAGAAGATAAAAGATGAACTAAGGGATCCTATAGCAAAGGTCCTGTCTTCGGGCGGTTTTATCCTTGGCGAAGATGTAAGTCTTTTTGAGAAAGAATTTTCCGCCTATTGTGGCGCTAAATATGGCATAGGGGTAAACTCAGGGACAGACGCGCTGTTTTTAGCCTGTCTGGCATGTGGAATCGGAAAAGGGGATGAGGTAATAACCCCGACTTATACTTACATAGCCACGACTTTTGGGATTTCTATAGCAGGGGCAAAGCCTGTTTTTGTGGATACAGAAGAAAAGACTTATGGCATTGATACCTCGAAGATAGAAAAAGCCATTACAGATAAGACAAAGGCCATTCTTTTGGTGCACCTGTATGGCCATCCGGCTGATATGGACGCTATTATTCGCATTGCCAAAAAACATAAACTCAAGGTCATAGAAGACTGTGCCCAGGCTCACGGAGCGCTTTATAATAATAAAAAAGTAGGCAGTTTTGGAGATGCCGCTTGTTTTTCATTTTATCCTACTAAAAATCTCGGGGCTTTTGGCGACGGCGGAATGGTCATGACCGGTTCCGAAGAGATTAAAGAAAAAATGTTTCTTTTGAGGGATTATGGAAGAAAAGGCAGGTATGAAAATATAATAAAGGGGTATAATTCACGCCTTGACACATTACAGGCGGCTATACTCCGTGTAAAATTAAAGCATCTGGATGAGTGGAATGAAAAACGTAGAGAACATGCCGTATTATATACAAGATTATTCAAAGAAGCGGGCATTGATATAGTGCTTCCCTGTGAAGCCGGTTACGCAAAACATGTTTACCATCAATATGTCATCAGGGTTAAAAACAGGAAAAAAGTTTTGGAAAAGCTGTCAAACAAAGGCATTAATGCCCTTATTCATTATCCGATACCCGTGCATTTGCAGGAATGCTATAAAGAATTAAGTTATAAAAAAGGCGATTTTCCTGTAGCTGAAAAATGCTGCGAGGAAGTGTTCAGCCTTCCGTTGTATCCTGAATTGACCGAAGAAGAAATAAAGTATGTAGTAAGTGCTGTGAAAGAGGCACTATAAAGAACCGTAATAAATTCTGCTGACTTCATATCTTCTCGACTCGCGAAGTTTATCCTGAGCGTAGTCGAAGGGCTCGCTCGAAGAATATTGTTCGAGCTTGTCCGCCAGAGGCGGACGGAGTCGAGAACGGCAACAAAATTTTGGCTATGTAAAAGTCAGCAAATATTTTACACTATTGTTATGAAACTACTGATAATAGGCGCTTCCGGAGTCCTCGGGAGCAGGCTGTGCAATGACGCTGTAAAAAAGAAATGGGATGTTCTGGGCACGTATTGCTCCCATGAATATGAAGGACTTTCTTATCTTGACTTGAGGGATAAAAATAGCATAGCCGAAGTTTTTAATTTTTTTAAACCTGAAACAGTGGTGCTGGCAGGAGGCATTACTGATGTCGATCTTTGTGAATCAAAGCCTGGTTTGGCTAAGGAAGTAAATGTAGACGGCACTTTTAATATCTTAAAAGACATAAGATCCCGCGGCGCGCGATTGGTATATGTATCTACGGATTATATTTTTGACGGCAAAAGCGGCCCTTATGGGGAAGACGATAAACCTTACCCTGTAAATGTATACGGAAGGACAAAATTAGAAGCTGAAGGTTTAGTAAAAAACGCCATGAAGGATTATTTAATAGTAAGGACAGCCCAGATCTATGGGGCTGACCCTCTCTCCAGGAATTTTTGCACTAAGATCATAAATAATATGCGAAATAATAAAAAAGTCTATGCCGCGGAGGATTTTTATTGCACCCCTACTTATGCGGGACAATTGTCCGCATCCATAATAAAGCTTTTAGAGGAGAAAAAGAAAGGTATCTTTAATTCAGCCGGAAGCGATTTTATAAATAGATATGAGTATGTAAATAAAATTTCGGATATATTCGGATTACACAAAGAATTGATCCAAAAAGTTAAGCTGAGCGACTTGAATCTTAAGGCAAAAAGGCCCAGGTTGTCAGGATTAAAAGTGGATAAATTGGAACAGGAAACAGGTGTTTCTGTCTATGGTTGCGATGAAGGTTTGAAAATGTTCAAGGAGGATATAGAGTTATGATCAATATGTTCTGGCCGTATATTTCGGAAAAAGTAAGCGATGCTGTTGTCGAGGTCTTAAAGACGCGTTGGATTGGGCAGGGGCCTAAAGTGGAAGAGGCTGAGAGAAAATTCAAGAAAATCCTGAACGTGCCTTTTCCGGTAACTGTAAATTCCTGCACATCAGCTTTGCATCTGGCGCTTATTATGTCTGGTGTCGGGAAAGACGACGAGGTGATCACGACTCCGATGACATGTTCCGCCACGAATATACCTATACTTTATTGCGGAGGCAAAGCCGTATTCGCCGACATTAAAAAAGATACCATGAATATCGACCCATCGAGCATAAGAGAGAAGATCACTGATAGGACAAAGGCTATTCTTGTGGTGCACTGGGCAGGGTATCCCTGTGACATGGATGAAATACTCGCGATAGCCAGGGAGCGTAATATTTCTGTAATAGAAGATGCTGCTCACGCGCTCGGGGCTAAATATAAAGGGAGGCCTGTAGGGTCTCTCGGTGACTTTACGTGTTTTTCCTTTCAGGCAATAAAGCAGATAACTTCCGGAGACGGAGGGTTATTGACAGTCCTGAACAAAGAAAATTATGATCGCGCTAAATTATTGAGATGGTACGGCATAGACAGGGCTTTTCAGGGGGATATTTATTGGAAATACCAAATCAAAGAAGTAGGGTATAAATATCACATGAACGATATCGCGGCCGCTATGCTGATCGTACAGTTGGATGACCTGGCCAAAATATTGAAGCGCCGCAAAGAGATAGCGGATAAATATCATGAAGGCCTTAAGGGCATAGACGGGCTAAGGCTTTTGAGCAGGAGTAAAGAAAAGGAAAGCGGCAACTGGTTGTTTACAGTGCAGGCCAGGGACAGAAAAGGATTTACTAAAAAGTTATTGGATAATGGGGTAGAGTCCCATATGGTGCACGTGAGATGTGACATCTATCCTATTTTTGGGGGAAAGAGGCTGGATCTTCCGGTGATGAATGAAGTAGAGCCCGGGTATGTTTCCATACCTTTGCATAATAAACTTACCGATGAGGACGTGGACAAGGTAATAAAAACCATAAAGAGCGGCTGGTAATATGATTTGTGACGTGGTCATACCTGTCTGGAATAAAAGGGACCTAACCGATAGATGCGTGAAGAGCGTGCTCAATAATACTCTTTTCCCGCATAGGATCGTCCTTATTGATAACGGAAGCGAGAAATTTACAGGAGATTACCTAAAGAAACTGAGCTTGGAAAATCCGGATAGGATAAAATTAATCGTGAACAGTAAGAACCTCGGGAATACCGCGGCAGGAGTCCAGGGCATGAAATATTCAGACGCGGAATATGTTTGCATTCTGGACAACGATACTATTGTCTGCAAAGGTTGGCTTTCTGAGATGGTAAAAGTAGCTGGACTGTCCGATAAGATAGGGATATTAAATCCGAATTGTAACTCATTCGGCCTGCATAAGCCTAAAAACCTGACGTTGGAGGATTTCAGTAAAGAACTTTTAAGTAAAAATGCCGGTAAATATATTGAGATAGGGGCGGCTGTAGGGTTTTGTTACATGGTCAAGAGGAAGGTAATAAATGAGATAGGCTATTGGGATGAGCGCTTTAGCCCCGGCTATTTTGAGGATACGGAATACTCCATGAGGGCTAAAAAATATGGATATAAGTCTGTTATCGCGTCAGGCGCTTATATTTACCATGATGAGCACTCATCGTTTAAATCAAAAGAGAAAAAAAGGTATTTTGAAAAACTCTTTGCGCAAAGCCGCGAAAAATTTTACGCGCTGTATGGCAAACCCAAAAGGATATTATATATTATAGATAAGCCTGTAAATGACATTGAGGCGCTGAACAGAAAAATATATGAAGCTGCTGACAAAGGGGATTTCGTAGACGTTGTTTTAAAGAAGCGCATAGCCGATATGAAATTACCCAGGCATGGCAATGTAAAAAAGATAATTTATGGTGATCTCTTATTCCGTGCAAAAGTCAGGTTAAAGATAATCACGAAAAAGAAAAAGTATGACATTGTTCTAATGGGTGAGAATGAATAAACTTAAAAGTTTCTATAATAATTCTAAATTCCTCAATGCCATCAGATACAGGATAACCCCGTACATGATACGCAAAAAGAAGGCAGGCCTTCTTTTTGATGACTCCGGGTTCTACAGGCTTAATCTTAATTGCCAAGGGGACGCTTACTATGGATATGTGAATATAGAGGATACCAGGACAAAGGCGCGGGTATTTGTTTCCGCGATGCATTGTTTACCGTTCAAGGATAATGAGGTAAAGACCATAATAGCTGATTTTGCCACCATAAGCGATAGGAATAAAGATACGCTTTACAGGATATTCAGGGACTGGGGAAGAGTCATGGTGCCTAATGGCATCTTGACCATGGATAATATACGTCTTGATGATGATATCAAGGCAGTGTTAATGAAAAATGACTTTGAATTTATGTTTAGTGGTTCAAAAGGCCTTTTGCCTGTGGCTCATTTTGTGTATAGCCCAAAGCTTGATTATAAAAAAATAGATACTGATGTTATCTTTAACGCTATAAATAAGCAGGATAAAGTGAAGATCAAATCCACGCTGGAATATATGTCTCCTATGGGAGCCTTTGAACTCCTGCGAAAAATATTTTCAATGCTGGGAAATTCCCAGGCCCTGGAAATAGTCGTTAAAAATGAATCATTAAGCGATAACGCGATATTCTTTGATAAGGCAAGCCTTTGTTTTTTTCTGACGGAAATAGGTTTTTTGGTGGAGGCAATAGAAATAAAAGGCGATAGCATAAGGGCGGTAGTAAAAAGAAGGACTGTTAATATCTTAGAGCCGGTTACACAGGACAGGAAGCTCTGCGCGGTGGAGCAGTTCCTGATGTTCAGGTATAACCGTTTAGGTTTTGACGACGACGCCATGCCTCGGGCATGTGAAACGCTGGGTATTGACGGACTATTTATAGAAGGCATGAGAAATCTTGATTATGGCGCGATGAAAGAAGCTATATTGGCGTTTAAACCCGGTTATTTTTTATTCAGGTTAAAGGAGTTACTGCCGTTTGTTGAATATATAAAGGATGACTTGCGTAAGATAGGCTCTAAGGTTATTTTTTGGTTCTGTGATCCTGATCATCCCCAAAAAAAGGATCTAAGCGGATTAGTAGATGTGATGTTTCTCAGTAACCGGGGGCAGATACCTGAATACAGGGAAGCCTATAATGTTAAAAAGATATATTACATGCCGCAGGGTTTTGACAGGGGCGCTATACACAGGATCCGCCTACCGGAACTCTATGACGTGGGGTTTTCCGGAGCGCTTAGCGCCGAATCTTTACATGATACGCGCAGGGAACTGATAGAGGCTATGAGATCAAAGTATAGCGTAAAAGTAAATAACAATGTCAGGAATAATATAGCCGAGTTTTACGGCCGGTCCAGGACGGTTTTTGGCGTGAGCGATTTTGACTATGAGCTTTATACTTCTAACCGTTTTTTTATAGCCCTTGGCTGCGGCGCGTGCTATATTGCGAAGAGATTTAAAGGCATAGAACTTCTCGCGGAGAACAAAAAGCATATTTTGTATTTTGACACAAAAGAGGAGATGTTCGATCTTTTGGATTATTACCTTTCCCATGATGCCGAGAGAGAAAATATAAGAAGCGCGGCTGAAAAACTTGCCCTGGAAAAGCATACTTACGCTCACAGGATAAAGAATATTCTTGATATAACCGATGGAAAGACTGAGAAGTTTTACGGGTTTTTATGAGAATAAATATATTAGATGGTTTACGTTGTCAGA
>JAHIUV010000121.1 GCA_018817035.1 Candidatus Omnitrophota bacterium
GTTTTCCCGTCCCATCAGGGCCTAAAAATAAATAACTGCCCCTTACCTGATCCTGCCCTATCAGGTTCTCAAGAGACCTTATCGCGATATCCTGCCCTATTATATCTTTGAATGACATAATTTTAACACCACATCCCTGATCTTGCGCTGAGTTTCATCAAGATCTCCTACCGCGTGCATGATCTTTACGCGGCGCGGCTCTTTCCGCGCTATATCCAAGTATCCTTTTCTTACAGCCTCGTGATATCGAAGCGGTCTCCTCTCTATCCTGTCCCTGTTTTTACCGGCGCGGCGTAATCCTTTTTTGACGTCTATATCCAATAAAAAAGTGATGTCAGGCGATACGCCCAGCGTGGCGATCTTTCCTATTTTTTTTATTACATTCACGTCTATGCCTCCGGCATAACCCTGGTAGGCAAGCGTAGCGTCCTGAAACCTGTCACAGACGACTATCTTTCTTTTTTTAAGCGCTGGCAGGATCTCTCGTTTTACTATCTCGGCTCTCGCGGCCATGTATAAAAGCATTTCGCACGCGACATCCATGCCTTTATTGCCGGGATCCAATAGTATCCCGCGGATCTTCTCGCTTACAGCGGTTCCGCCGGGTTCCCTGGTATAAAGCACCTTAAAGCCTTTTCTCCTTAAAAAATCACACAAGAGCCCGGAATGAGTACTTTTGCCGCTTCCCTCAGGCCCCTCAAAAGTTATAAACAATCTCTTCCTCCTCCGCTTAACTTCACAAAACTGCAATGCACTGGTGTGAAGTTAACTATATTTACTTAAATCGCCAAGCTGTCCCTGACTTTCCGTCCTCCAATATGACGCCGGAGGCGTCCAGGTCTTTCCTTACGCCATCAGCCGCCTTAAAATCCTTTTCTTTTCTGGCCTTGTTTCTTTTTTCTATCAAACTTTCTATTTCTTTTTTGGATATTTTAATGCCTTCAGGCCTTGCTTTTCTTTTCGCGAACAAACCAAGCACGCCGCCCAATTCCAACAACAGCTCTTTAGCGCGCGCCAACCCTTTGTCTAATTTATTGACATAAGTCACAAAATCGAATAATACCGCGAGCGCCTCAGCGGTATTAAAATCGTCGTCCATGACTTCTTCAAATCTTCTACGAAACTCCCCTATGCCCTCCGCGGAAACATCCTTTGTTTCTATCTTATCAAGTTTATCCAATAAAATATAGAATCTCTCGGCCGCTTTCTTTGATCCCTCCATCCTGTCCCATGAAAAATCTACCGGCTTGGAATAATGCGTCTGCAGGAATAATATCTTAAGGGCATCCGCTGGATATTTACTCAATACCTCTTCTACCGTGACAAAATTCCCGAGCGACTTGGCCATCTTTTCTTTATTGATTGTCAATAGCCCGTTATGCATCCAATAATGCGCGAATTTCTTTCCGGCTCCTTCCGACTGCGCGGCCTCGTTTTCATGATGGGGAAATATAAGATCTATGCCCCCGCCGTGAATATCAAATTCGTCGCCAAGTATATCCGAACTCATTACAGAACATTCTATGTGCCATCCGGGCCTGCCCGGACCCCACGGGCTATCCCAAAAAGGCTCGCCTTCCTTTGCTTTTTTCCACAATGAAAAATCAAGGGGGTCCTTTTTATTCTCACCGGGAGAGATCCTGGCGCCTGACTCCAGCATTTCAGGGCTCTGGTTTGATATCTTACCATAATTCCGGGCTTTCCTTACGTCAAAATATACGTCGCCTCCCGACTCATAAGCCGCTCCGCGCCGTATTAACTCCGCGATAAAAGCCTTCATTTTTTCAATATACTCGGTAGCCTTGGGTTCTTTATCAGGCCTCTTGATGCCTAACGCATCCATGTATTTATGGTAACTTTTCAGGTATTTATCCGAGACTTTTTTTACCGCGTCCTTCAGATCATCCCCTATAAATTCCTTCTTTGCTTTGTCTATTATTTTATCGTCGATATCTGTAACATTCCTGACAAAAGTCACCTTGTATTTTTTATATTCAAGATAACGCTTTATGACGTCAAACGCGTACGCGCTCCGCACATGCCCGATATGCGGATCATCATAGACCGTAGGCCCGCAGACATACATACCGACCTTTCCTTTCCTGATCGGTTCAAAATCTACTTTCTTCCTGGCAATAGTATTGTATATTTTAATGCCCATAATATAGTATAAGTACCTCTCTTAACTTCACAAAACTGCAATGCACTGTTGTGAAGTTAAGAGACAAGCGTTGCCACCGCGTAGGCTGCTACGGCCTCGCTTCTGCCTAAAGCCCCGACGCCTTCCTGCGTGGTAGCCTTTACGTTTACATTCGCTTTATTTATACCTAAAGCGTCCGCCACGCGCGCTTTCATCTCTTCTTTGAAAGGCGCTATCTTTGGTTCTTCTAAAATAATAACAGAATCAATATAATCCACCTTGAAACCTTTTTCCTTTATCATGTCATTGACCATTTTAAGAAGCTCGGCACTGGCTATGCCGGCATATCTATCATCATTCACAGGAAACTGATGTCCGATATCATCCATGCCGGCGGCCCCAAGTATAGCGTCACAGACAGCGTGCATAAGCGCATCGCCGTCTGAATGCCCCTCAAGACCTTTTATATGCGGTATATCAACGCCTCCGAGTATAAGCGATCTTCCTTCAACAAACCTATGTATATCATAACCTATTCCCACGCGCATATTATTCTCCGCTTCCCCTTAATTTCACAAAATTGCATCGTTAAAGTGTGAAGCTGCAAGTAAAAAGCCTCAGCTTCAGTTCTCGACTCCTTAAGTTTATCCCAAGCGAAGTCAAGGGACTCGAACAATATTCTTCGAGCGAGTGCAACGAGTCGAGAAGATAACTTCACATTAGTGCATTGCATGAATGTGAAGTTAAGATCTTAGCCAGTTCCAGATCCTCTTGTGTCGTTATTTTTATATTGCCGTAAGAGCCCATGACAAGTTTTGGCTTTATGCCCAAGCGCTCGACCAACATGGAATCATCTGTTATCCCTGCGCTTTTGCGTCCTATTTTTTTATACGCTCTCTCCAACAGATCCCGCCTGAACGCCTGAGGCGTCTGCGCTTCCCAATAATCTCTCCTGTCAGGTGTATACTTAACGCGGCCATTCTTTTCCGCGCATTTCAATGTAGGTTTTACAGGCACCGCGACAACTCCGGCGCCGAAACGTTTTGCCGCGCCAAGGGATCTTTTTATCATGTCCTCGGTAACAAAAGGCCTGATGCCATCATGAACCACTACATAATCTATTCCCGCCGAAACTTCGCGCAGGGCATTGCGGACAGAATCTATTCTTTCTCTGCCGCCTATTATAACCTTCGTCTTCTTAATGTTGAATCTGTCGATTATATTGCGCTCGAGAAATTTTACTTTCTCTCTGTCTGCCGCGACAATCACTTCATCTATCAGGTTACTACGAGAAAGTCTGAGCAGAGTATAGGCTAGTATTGGTTTACCTAAAAGCTCAATATAGGGTTTATCTATTTTTGATTTTATTCTCCTGCCTTTACCTGCGGCAGGAATAATAGCTGAGACTCTCATTGTAACTTTTTATCGTTTATTATTCTTTAAGCCTTCCGGTAGTTTTCCAAATATCATCCTGCCGGCGGCTGTCTGAAGCACGCTTCCAACTATCACGTGCACATTCTGGCCTATTGACCGTCTGCCGTTATCCACAACTACCATGGTCCCGTCCTCAAGATAACCGACTCCCTGATTATATTCTTTGCCTTCCTTGATCAGCCTTATCTCAAGCGCCTCACCGGGCAGGACAACCGGCCTCAACGCGTTCGCAAGCTCATTGACATTAAGGACGCTAACACCTTGTATTTCCGCGATCTTGTTAAGGTTATAGTCGTTCGTAAAAACCTTTGCCCCGAGGACCTTGGCCAGCTTGATGATTTTGGCGTCTACTTCTTTTATATCGTTAAAATCCTCATTATGTATTTTTATGTCTATATTCGTATTTTTTTGAAGTTTGGCCAAAATATCCATGCCCCTCCTGCCGCGCGCTCTCTTAAGCGAATCGCTCGAATCCGCTACCTGCTGCAGCTCTTTCAGCACAAAGCGCGGCACAACGAATTTACCCTCAAGGAACTTCACGTTACATATATCAGCTATACGGCCGTCTATAATAACGCTGGTATCCAAGATCATCAGATCGTCCTTCTGGCCTTGCCTTGAAAACTTAACATACGGTACGATAATATTAAATTCGTCCTTCCCGCGCACGGCGATCACCATTCCAAGATAACAGAATATGAGGGTAAGCACGACCCTCAGCGAATAAAGAAGCGTCGGGTCTAATTTTAAAAGTGACAATGTGTCTGATACAAGTTTCGCCATTATGAGTCCGAATATGAGCCCGAATACTGCCGAGGAAAGCCCTCTTACGGAAACTTTTCTCATCATAAACTCGAATATTATTATCGCTACCGCCGCGATAAATCCTATCGCCGCTCCGATAATACCAAAGTCGAGCTCTCCTGCCTGGACGAACGAACCGATCTGAAAACCTAAAATAATACTAAGCAACAGAAAAAAAACGCGAATAAATATTAGTGTCACAAAAACCTCCGGAATAGTATGGCAACCCTCTTACCTCTGATTGCCGCGGTTATTGGTTACTTCTTTACCCTGCTCTCCTTTGGCCTATACAGCAGCTTCCACGGATGAGCTTTTATGTCCAGGACCAATTCGTCGATATGCTCATACAATCGTGCGTCCGACATAAACCTGCCCATAGTACCATCGCCATCCTTTGCCTGCGCCATAAAATCCACCATGCCTTTACTTAACGATTCAAGGTTAGCGGCTGTATTTTTTATGGAGAGCCTAAATTCTTCATCACCCAGCAAACTATCCATGGATTCTATCGCTTTTTCTATCTTAGCGAATATCGCTTTTGTCTCTCTCGCCAGTTCCTCCGTGGATACCGGATCCTGGCCTCTAAGAGTATCTCCTTTTTTCAAAAGCCTGGCCTCTCTTGTGCCTGGAACTATCTCAAGATATTTTTCACCTAATAAGCCGAGGGTATTTATCGCGGCCTTAGCGTCCTCATTTATCCAGGTATCCCGCGCCACCCACGCTAAAAGCCTTACCAGAGGCTTATTTTCCTTCTCATCGAAATAAACCTCTATATTCTGGACCTCGCCTACTTCCACTCCGGCATATCTTACCGGCGCTCCCACGTTTATGCCATTGGCAAAATTAAAGACTATATTAAGCGAATAGCCGCGCTTAACGCTGTAAAAATTCCCTACGGAAAATATTATCACAGACAGGATAACGATCCCGATAAAAATAAATATGCCGACCTTTAACTCAAAACTGGATTTAATAAACATCTCACGCCTCCTTGGTATAATTGCAAAATGTAGGCAAAAATAAAAATAGCTATTTAAAATATATCTTTTAGCTTAAAGCTTATAACTTAAAGCTGGTTTACTTCCCTTCTGTTATCGGCCCCTTGGCGGCTCCGGTTATAAACTGTTTTACCAGCGGATCTTTGGTATTTCTTATCTCGTCAGGAGTTCCCACTTCTATTATACTGCCATTATAAAGCATCGCTATCCTGGTAGCTACTTTATAAGCGCTGGTCATATCGTGCGTAACGACCACAGAAGTCATTTTAAGCTTATGGTTCAGGTCTATGATCATATCGTTTATCGCGTCGGCCATTATAGGATCAAGTCCCGTAGTAGGCTCATCATACAGGATTATCTTGGGATCATCGCATATGGCCCTTGCCAGGCCCACTCTTTTCTTCATGCCTCCGCTTAACTCCGACGGCATAAGATTTTCTATGCCCTCCAGACCGACCATCTTAAGCGATTTAGCGACCTTTTCTTTTATAAGGACTTCTTTTATGTCCGTATGTTCCAGCAAGGCAAATCCGACATTTTCATAGACCGTCATCGAGTCAAAGAGCGCGGCGCCCTGAAAGAGCATACTAAAGCTCAACCTGATAGCATCCAGTTCTTTTGCTTCTATCTTAGTGATATCAGTGTCATCGATTATTACCTGGCCGAAATCAGGCGTAAGCAGGCCTATCATATGCTTCAAAAGCACACTCTTGCCGCAGCCTGAACGTCCTATTATAACCATGACCTCTCCGGAATTAACATTGAGATTCAGGTTATCTAAGACCTTGTTATCTCCGAATGATTTTGATAAGTTTATTATTTCTATCATAATTTTTCAACTTACGGGAACACAAAATAAAAGAGCGCCGTAAACAAGCAATCCGCCGCGATTATCAAAATGAACGATGTAACCACTGAGAACGTCGTAGCCTTGCCGACCCCTTCCGCGCCACCCTCAGCCCTGAAACCCTCGTAACAGGAAACAATGCATATTATTATCGCGAATACAAAAGACTTTAAAAGTCCGGTAAAAATATCCTTAAATACCAAAGAATCATATGTCAGCTGTAAATATACAGTAGATCCTATCAGCAGTTTATAGACGCCGATTATATATCCGCCTATTATGCCTATAAAATCCGCGTATATCGTAAGTAGCGGCAGCATCACGCAAAGGGCGATGAATCTCGGCACGACGAGATATTTCACGGGGTTTGCCGCAAGTGTCTCGAGCGCGTCTATCTGTTCTGTTACTTTCATCGTTCCCAGCTCAGCCGTAATACTGGCCCCTACCCTGCCGGCTATGACAAGCGCCGTCAATACCGGCCCAAGCTCCCTTACTACTGAAAGCGCCACAAGGCTCGATACATAAATCTGCGCGTTCATCTTGGTAAGCTGATAAGCGCTCTGCAGGGCAAGCACCATTCCGGTAAAAAGCGATACCAAAAACACGATAGGAAGGCTCATTACCCCTATCTTGAACATCTGCACAAATAATTCTTTTCTCCTGAAAGGAGGGATAAATATCTGGGCCAGGGTCCCTACGAAAAGGTGAAAAGCTCCTCCTATATAAATAAAAAAGTTCAACGAACTTTCACCCAGTCTTTTGATCAAGTTTTTCATACACTCTCCATTAAAACCTAAATACTTAACGGACACGAAATTAAAACTTTATACTATGCTCCACTCCGAAAAATTCCTCATTATCCTTTAATTCCATCTTTAAGTTTTCCTGGCCCATCTTATACTCAAGACTCATTTCCTCGGGACTTTCCTCATCATGGTAAGTAAGCGGATAATCTCTCGCCATTGTCTTAAAACCAACACGCATATTATCCCCGACATCCTTTTCCATCCGCAGTTCGTCGGAACCTTTTTTAGTTATATCCCACCCTCTCCATACTATTGTCTTCAGATCAGACCGCATCGCGATACCTTCGAATAATTCACCTTTCAACGCGTTTCTCAGGTCTACATAGCCCTCCATAGTCAGCATACCGCTGTCGCCTTTAAAACTGGAATCCACTATGTTGATTATAGGCCCAAACCCTTCCAACCGTATCTTTACAAGGTCATATTCTATAGGCCCGATCTTCCCGCTCCTGCTCTCAAGAACTCCCTTTGAAAACATATTTCCGACCAGACTGCCTTTAATATCAAAACTTCCGCTCACGATACCGAACGATACGTCGCGGTTCTTTATTTTAGATACCTTTGATATGCTTCTCATATCAGCCCTGTCTATTTCAAGCCTGACATCAGCCTTGTGCGGCGCGATCAAGCTCACTACTCCTTTAAGTTCATACGGTTTACCTAAACGTAACGCGTTGATCTTAAGCTCGTCGCCTTTGACGTTAAAAGACGCGCGGACAGGTAGAACCGGATTTGAATTAAAAGTCAGGTCATTTGAAAATATTTTCCCGTCAAGGTCCGGAGTCCCCGCTTTTTTGTAATTTATGAGCCGGCCCTTGATAAAGATATCGCCTGAGGCCTTAGAGCCTTCATGACCTGAAGTATTTAACCCTACCTTGCAAAAAACATAACCACTGTTAAAAAAACTCAAGTCCAGAGACAGGTCTTTATCCGCTTCCGGTATATCAGATACAAAAAACTGGCCGGGTATGGGGTCAAATTCAAACCCCGCGATGCCCTCATCATACGCGAAAAGAGCTTCGTACAGCCACGGTATTGCTGACGAAATAACCATAGTCAGCAAGATAAACAATAACCCTATCCTGATCCTGCGCTTAACAATATGATACCGCACATATCTCCTCTGACTTCGGTTCTCGACTCAGTGCTTCGCTCGAACAATATTTTAAGACAAAAGTCCTGAGATTGTCCGCCAGAGACAGACATAGTCGAAGGACAATATTCTTCGAGCCTGTCGAGAAGATAACTTCACAAAACTGCAATGCACTGTTGTGAAGTTACGGCGTTATTTAAAGGTCAGGTTGCCGTTCTTGGCGGAAACCTTGATAGGTTTATCTTTTTCGAACCTTTTAGAGATGATCTCCTCAGCCAAAGGATCCTCTAAAAATCTCTGTATAGTGCGGTTAAGCGGCCTCGCGCCGAATAAAGGATCAAAGCCCTTTTCTATCAACAGAGCTTTGGCAGCCTTGTCCAATTCTATTAACACTCCCTGTTCTTTTAATCTCTGTTTTACCTCGTTCAATTCTATTTCTATAATATCATACAGATGTTCCTTGTTAAGAGAATGGAATACTATAAGATCATCTATCCTATTCAGGAATTCAGGTTTAAAGGTCTTTTTTACTTTTTCAAGAAGACTTTCTTTCATGTTCTTATATGTCATATCCTCTTTCTCAGACTTAAAACCGATGGAACCCTGTTTCCTGAATATCTCGGCTCCGACATTAGACGTCATTATAAAAACAGTATTCCTGAAATCCACCCTGCGCCCAAAACTGTCAGTAAGCCTGCCGTCCTCCAGGACCTGGAGCAGAAGATTGAATACATCAGGGTGCGCCTTTTCTATTTCATCAAGCAGTACTACTGAATAAGGCCTGCGTCTTACCTTTTCGGTAAGCTGGCCCCCTTCTTCATAACCAACATAACCAGGGGGAGCTCCGACAAGACGCGAAACATTGAATTTTTCCATATACTCAGACATGTCTATCTGTATAAGCGCGTTCTCGTCACCAAACATAAAATCAGCTAACACCCTTCCAAGATGGGTTTTTCCGACCCCGGTAGGCCCCAAGAATACAAAAGAACCTATGGGCCTTTTAGGATTTTTTATTCCGGCGCGCGAACGCCTCACCGCGCTGGAAATGGCTTTTATAGCCTCATCCTGTCCAATGATCTTCTTATGGAGCTCTTCTTCCATTTTCAAAAGTCTCTCGGATTCTTTTTCTTCCAGTCTTACGATAGGTATGCCCGTCCATTTAGACACAATATCAGCTATCAGTTCTTCGTCTACCTTTGGCCGCGCCTCCATCCTTGCTTTGGACCATTCTTCTTTGGCTTTATCAAATTTTTGCCTGGCTTCTTTTTCTTTATCTCTCAAGCGCGCGGCCTTTTCAAAATCCTGGTCTTTTATCGCGCTGTCTTTTTCTTTTTTGGTCTCTTCTATCTTTCCTTCCATATCCTTTATTTCTTTAGGCGCTGTCATTATTGAAAGTCTGGCTTTAGCGCCGGCTTCGTCTATCAGGTCTATCGCCTTATCAGGTAAAAACCTGCCTGTAATATACCTGTCGGAAAATTTACTCGCGGCCTCTAACGCGTCATCGGTTATCTCCACCTTATGATGCGCCTCATATCTATCCCTAAGGCCTTTAAGTATTTCTATGGTTTGGTCTACGGTCGGAGGCTCGACCATTATCGTCTGGAACCGTCTTTCCAGGGCCGCGTCTTTCTCTATATGTTTCCTGTATTCATCCAGGGTAGTGGCTCCTATGCACTGTATCTCACCTCTCGAAAGAGCCGGCTTCAATATATTGGAAGCGTCTATAGCTCCCTCCGCGCCACCCGCGCCGACCAGCGTATGCA
>JAHIUV010000122.1 GCA_018817035.1 Candidatus Omnitrophota bacterium
CCGGAGTCGAGAACTGATGCTTTTGCTTCTCGACTCACTACGTTCGCTCGAAGAATATTGTCCTTTGAGAAGCTCAGGACTTTGTTCGAAGAATATTGTTCGAGCGAAGGCACGAAGTGCCGGAGTCGAGAACTGATGCTTTTGCTTCTCGACTCACTACGTTCGCTCGAAGAATATTGTCCTTTGAGAAGCTCAGGACTTTGTTCGAAGAATATTGTTCGAGCGAGCGAAGCGAGTCGAGAACTGGTACTGTTTAACTCTTCTACTCCTCCGAGGTAACGCGCGTTACCTCTTCCATGGTCGTGATCCCATGTTTATATTTATCCATCGCGTCTTCTCTTAGTGTCTTCATGCCATGCGTGACCGCGTATTTTTTTATATCGTCGGTGGAAGCGCGGTCTATTATCATTTCCCTGATCTTGTCGTCGACTGTCAATACCTCCAGCACGGCACGACGGCCATAATACCCCGTCGACAAGCATTTCTTGCATTCCCCTTTTCCCTTGCATGACGGGCATACTACCCTGCACAGCCTCTGGGCAGCTACGAGTATTACCGAAGACGCTATCAGGAACGGTTCTACACCCATGTCCTCGAGCCTGCTTATCGCGGTAGCCGCGTCGTTAGTATGGAGAGTGCTTAGAACTAATTGCCCTGTCAGCGACGCCTTTATGGCGATATCAGCGGTTTCCGAATCGCGTATCTCCCCTATCATTATAATATCAGGGCTCTGCCTCAAAAGAGATCTCAGTCCGCTCGCGAACGTCAATCCGATATCAGAATTGGCCTGTATCTGCGTTATGCCTTCCACCTGATACTCGACGGGATCCTCTATAGTTATGATGTTCCTGTCAGGAGTATTCAATTTATTAAGTACAGAATACAGCGTGGTGGATTTACCGCTGCCCGTCGGGCCGGTCACTAATATCATGCCGAATGGCCGCGCGACAGCGTCTTTAAATCTCTTCAGCGATAATTCCGAAAATCCTAATTTATCAAGCCCGACCGACAAGCTTGATCTATCCAGCGCCCTTAAAACTATCTTACTGCCGAACGACGTCGGAAGCGCCGATACCCTAAAATCGACTTCTTTGCTCTGCGTCCTTATCTTAAATCTTCCGTCCTGCGGGATCCTTGACTCGGTTATGTCCATGCCTGACATGATCTTGAGCCTGGCGAGCACGGCATTCTGGTTTTTCTTTGGTATCTTTAAGGCGTCATGAAGACTGCCGTCTATCCTGTAGCGTACCCTCAGGTCATTTTCTTCGGGTTCAATATGTATATCAGACGCCCTTTTTCTCAGCGCCTCAAAAAGTACCAGGTTTACCATTTTGACAATGGCCGGAGTTTCGCCCTCGAGCGCGGCGTCGCTTATATCAAATTCCTCTTTAACATTCACTATCTCCAGGTCATTATCTTCCTGCTCGCCCATCACGTCAGACAATGTCAATCTATTGGAGACAAAAAGCCTGTCTATAGTATGCTCTATATCATCCTCTGTAGCCAGGACAGGTTCTATATTGAATTTAGTAAGCATCTTCAGGTCATCCACTGCCAGCACATTCAACGGATCAGACATAGCCACGACAAGCGTTGTGCCAAGTTTACATATAGGCACGGCCTGATACTGCCTGGCTACTTTTTCAGGCACGATACTCGACAACTCTTTCTCTATTTTATACCTGGAGAGGTTTATCGCGGGGATACTAAAAGTCGTACTCATGACAGCGATCAGGTCTTTTTCGCTGAGCATACCGTTTTTAACAAGTATCCTGCCCAAAGCTCCGCCCTCTTTGGCCTGTATGCCCTTAGCCGCCTTCATGTCTTTTTCCGTGACCAGCTTTTGGTCCAGCAAAGCCTCGCTTAAATTATCATGTTCTTTCTTAGCCATATGCTTCCCATTTTATCATTGCAAGAATAGTTCTCGACTCCCCGCCTGAGGCGGGTCGCTCGAACAATATTTATATTCTTCGAGCGAAGTCGAGAAGTAAAGTAATAATAAGTTTTTCATCATTCATCCGCCACTGTTATGCGTAGTATTTCTTCCAGGCTGGTAATGCCCTGTATCGCCTTGATAAGACCGTCCTCTCTTAATGTCCGCATGCCTTCTTTTCTCGCCAATTCCTTTATCTCGCTTTCACGGCCCCTCTTCAGGATCATGTTCCTTATCGACGGTGACACCGTCAATATCTCACAGATGCCGACCCTGCCGCTATAGCCCGTATTAAAACAATGTTCGCATCCTTTGGGCCTGTAAAAAATCTTTTTCCCGGAGCCTATGTTAAACCTGGAAAGCACCTGCTCCCCTGGCTCATATTTTTCTTTGCATTTAGGGCAAAGTTTACGTACCAATCTTTGCGCGGCTATCGCTACCAGGGAAGCGCCTATCAGGAACGGCTCCACTCCCATATTGACCAGCCTGACCACTGTACCGCACGCGGTCGTGGTATGCAGCGTCGACAACACCAGATGCCCGGTAAGCGCTGACTTTATCGCGATATCCACTGTCTCAAAATCCCTTATCTCTCCGACCATTATCACGTCAGGGTCCTGCCGCAGGATAGACCTGAGCGCTCCGGAAAACGTCAGCCCGACGTCGCTCCTGACGCTTACCTGATTGACACCCTGGATCTGGTATTCCACCGGATCCTCGACGGTAATAAGATTTTTTTCTTCACTATGCACATACTTCAATAAAGAATAAAGCGTAGTGGTTTTCCCGCTCCCGGTCGGGCCCGTGACAAGTATCATGCCATGAGGCCTGTCCGCGCATTTTTTAAGTATCTCGGAGGAGTCTTTTTCAAAACCCATCTTATCTATATCAAGCATTACCTGTGCTTTATCGAGCACTCTCAGCGCGACCTTTTCACCATTTGACGAAGGCAAAACAGAGACCCTAAAATCCACCTCGCTATTATTGATTTTTAATTTAAATCTTCCGTCCTGCGGCAATCTGCGTTCGGCTATATTCAGCTGGGACATGACTTTTATCCTGGAAACAATAGGCTCGCACATGTTCCTTGGTAAACTCTCTATCTCCTTAAGAACACCGTCTACCCTGTATCGCACCCTAAGCGACTTTTCCATGGGTTCGACAAATATGTCGCTGGCTTTTGATTTTATCCCGTTCTCCATTATCGCGTTCGTTAATTTTACGACCGGCGCCTCTTCCACCAGCTTCATTAAATAGCCGGAATCAAGAGTTTTTTCATCTTCTCCCCTTATAATCTTTAGGTCAGCGGCCTTCATATCCTCCATTAATTCATCGATAGCCTCCTGCGTATATTCACCGTAATGCTGCTCGATAACCTCCTGCACTTCTTTGTGTGACGCGATTATCGCGCAGACCTCGAGCCCTGTAAGCGTCCTGATATCATCCATTACAAATATATTCAGAGGATCGGCTGTCGCTACGGTAAGGATATTACCGACCCTGGAAACAGGGACTATCTGATACTTCCTGGCCATATCACGGGAGATAAGTTTTAATATCTCGGGGTCGATCCTGAACCTCGAAAGCGTTATAGGCGGTATGCCCAGGCCCTGGCTCAGCGCCGCCATCAGGTCCTTTTCGCTCACAAATCCAAGATTTACAAGGATATCTTTTACCGAACCGCCTTTTTGTTTTTGCGTCTTCAGCGCCTTTTTTAATTGCGCCTCGGTAATGATCTTGTCTTTTATCAATATTTCATATAAACGCTTTTTTAACGAGTCCATATAGGATTCCTGATCATGGGTTATAATATTTCTTTATCGCGTTACGTATATCGGTGCTGGTGCTGACGAATACCTGCACGCACAGGCCTGAAACCAATTCTATGTCTTCCACGGCGAGATTATTCAGGGGGTTTGACATCGCGATCGTAAGATTATTGCCTATTTTATCGACGGGTACCAGACAGAACTGGGACGCGACATTCTTCGGGACAATCTTGACGATTTCAGGGTCTATCTCATAATTATTCAAAGGAAGGTAAGGAAACCCGTACTGGGCTGTCAATGCCTGGGCAATGGCTTCCTCTGTGGCATACCCAAGATCAACGAGTATCTGCCCTATAAGCCCGCCTTTTTCCTTTTGCGTATCCAACGCGTATTCAAGTTGTTCCCGCTTGATAACTCCGCGCTCGATAAGCAATTCCCCTAATTGTTTTTTTATAACCCGTCTTACCATAGTGTCCTAAAATATTGTCATGTATTTGGTTCTCGACTTCGTCCCGATACCTCGGGACTACGCTCGAACAATATCAGATATCCTTCGAGCGAGTGAAACGAGTCGAGAAGCAAAAGTATCGGTTCTCGACTCCGTCCGCCTCTGGCGGGCAAGCTCGAACAATATCTGATATCCTTCGAGCGAACGCAGTGAGTCGAGAAGCAAAAGCATCTGTTCTTGATTTCACTCAAACAATATCCTTCGAGCGAACGCAGTGAGTCGAGAAGCAAAAGCATCTGTTCTTGATTTCACTCAAACAATATCCTTCGAGCGAACGCAGTGAGTCGAGAA
>JAHIUV010000123.1 GCA_018817035.1 Candidatus Omnitrophota bacterium
AAAAGAATTACGTACAAGAACTCACCCAAAACGGCTATGATGTAATCGTAGTAGACATGCGCGGCAACGCCGTTGATACCAATGGCGACAATAATCCTGATGCGCCTGTAGTCGGAAGCTCATGGGCATATGGCGTAAATGACCTCGGGGACGATGTCGGGACCGCGCTTGCCTATGGCATAGATTATTTAAACAAAAACCTCCCTGGCCGTGATTATCAAAAAGCCGATGTCGTTACTCATTCCACAGGCGCGCTCGCTGTAACATCATATTCGCGTTCACAAGGGCTTGTTCCATATAGGAACAACATTGACACAGTAATAGAACTGGCGCCTCCCAATAACGGCTCCACCAGCCTGGTCGCTAACATAAGAGAATCAGCCCAGATGATTCCCTCGGTCTTTGCCCAGAGTATGGTCGCTTATCAATATGCCCTGGATTTTATAGCTGATAAAGTCTGGATTCCCGGAGGAAGGATGGAATCCGAAAGCCTCAGGAGACAGCTCATGCCTGAGAGCCTTTTCTTGAAAAGTATAGAAGGCCTTGGCCCTGCCCCCGGAATAACAACGCTTATAGCTATCGGCGACGAAGACTGGGTAGTGGGAGATTGGAGCCCTGTCATAAAAGAAAGAGAAGATATCGGTTATGAATATTTCATGGGCCTGGATCATTTTAATTTTTGCGGCAGTGAATTGATCATAACAGCTTTACTGGATAGGCTCGAAAAAGGCGCGGAGAGTGATTTTTTCAACCGTTATAAGCCTTATAGAAATAAAAGCTTGCTTGCGTTTTTGTCAGGCCCCGGCATAGATCATCCCGATGATACATTCGATGTCGTGACTTTCGCGAGCGGCATAGTTATAACTCCGCGGGAACTTTTTGATCTTTATTTAAGGATAGCAGGCAGGAAGGATAAGACACATCTCTTAAGATACTGGGAGGCTCTTTCATGTTTTGAGGATGCTCAGGAAGAAATAGATAACGGCTCAGGCGAAAGCGTTATTATCGATAAATGGAAAAATCTCCTGGCCGAAAAAAACGAATCCCTGCAGGATGATTATGCCGACGCTTCTAAAGAATACGAAGAATGTCCGGACATTGCTGTCTTAGCCAATGGTTATTACATTGAACTCGTAAAGTTAATCATAGAAAAGGCAGGGGAGCCGGTCCGCATAGTGGACCACACGTTTAATCCGGCAATAGTAAACGAGCAAAAACTACTACTGATTCCCTCAGGAGGATTGTCAGGCCTTTCCTACTCGCCTATATTTAGGAAAAAAATATCCGAATTTGTAAAAAATGGCGGCACCATTGCCTGTTTTTCTCAGCAATATGGGTATGATTTTGCCGCTCTTCCCGCGGGAGGACTTAATGGATACGGCTGGCAGGAGGATGTTTCGTGTCATTCAAGCGCGGCGTATATTGAGAGCTTTCATCAGATATTGTCTTCACAGACGGCCCTGTGCCCGGATTTTAAACTTGACGGGTATTTTACGGAATATCCGGAAGATGCGGAGATATTGCTGAGAAGGTCAAAAAATCTTATGCCGGCGATGCTTATTTATAATTTTGGACAAGGAAGAGTCATCGCCGCGTCACTATATTCGGATTGGGGATACTCGAATGGCCAGACAAGTACGTCCGAGATCAACCTAATAAGGGACTTGATACGATGGTCCAAGTCCGCGGGGCCTTTGCCGGAATACGAATCGGGTAAAATTTTTGAAGAAGCCTTTCAGGTTTCAAAAGATTTTTCCGAAATAGAAACTATCTTAAGCGCGCCTGATGGCGCTGTTCTCGAAAAAAAGCTATCGAATTCGCCGCGCTTTGAATCGGAAACAATTTTAACTAAGCCCGGCATCTATAGTGTTGATTATATCCTTTATGGTCCGGATTCTGAAATTATACAGCCACGGACAGAAGGATTTTATTTTTGTGTCTCTGACCCTCCTGAAGGCTCTGTGGCTGATCCCGATTTTACATTCGATATAACCAGTGACAGTGAAAGTTACATAAAAGATACTGAGGTCGTATTTACTTTTCATTTACGGAATAATACCGCGAAAGATGAAAATATAAAATGCAAAGCCGAATTTACCCATCATGACTCTAAGCTTACGCAGTCAATCGTGGTGCCGGCCGGAAGCCGGGTTTCTTTCGATAAAAACATATCCATGGATAAAACAGACAGGGTTATGGCTAATTTTTATTCTTCAGGGAATTATTTTTTAGGCCGAGCGGAAAGAGGCGTGGGTGTCTACGAACCCAAAGTAGAAGTAATCTTGTCTACCGATAAAACGCAATACATTCCCGGGCAAACCGTGGCAATAGAATGCGCCGCGGAAAACAATTCAGAAACCGCCATTGACCTCTTGTTCGCGTTAAATATCGTGGATTCCGGCAATTCCGGAGCCTATTACGATTCAAAAGTGTTGCGCCTGGATAAAGATGAAAATATTTCCTGGGACCGGGAATTTGAGATTCCCAGAGACGCCGTCAGGGGTATTTATAGGATAAAATTAAACGCGTTTTCAAATTCCAATCTCGTAGGTTCAAAAAGCGTGGATATAGACATTCCCGCTCCTTTGATTTACGATGATGAATTGCCCGCTGATTTCTTTGAGGCACTAAAAATAGAATTGTCAAAGTTTGTCTATCTGCCGGGCGAAACGATTTTTGCCGAAGCAATAATTACGAATAAAGGCGAAAAGCTCGAATCAGCGGTTTTGGACATAAGCGTTCTACCCGGCGCTGAAATAGGAAGCCTGTTCGGAACAGTAAAAGACAAGGAGGACTTTCCCGTAGAAGGAGCGCTGGTAAATACGGTTTACACAAATATCGATGGTAAGTATAAATTGAAAAATATTGATAGGGGTAAATACAGTTTTAGTGTCAGAGCCAATGGATATAACAGTCTCTCTGAGGAAATAGACATTTTAGGAGGGGAGAATACTTTTGATGCCGAGCTGGAATCTACGGAATATGGAAATCTATCCTGCGTTTTTGCTGATTCAATAGGTTCATACTTGACGCTTAATCCGGTAGATGTTGTCGGCTCGGATGCATGCGTAAGATATGCCGTTATTTCGAGTGAGGGTATATTTGAATTCAAACATCTTCCCTCAGGACTCTATGAATTATATACCCAGCCCGAAGATATTACAGAGCCGATACAGATAA
>JAHIUV010000124.1 GCA_018817035.1 Candidatus Omnitrophota bacterium
CTATTTTGTCTCAAGTTTTTCTAAATAGGGCTCCGTCCCCTGTTTTCCGTTACGTTTTGTTCCATGTAAACATTGACTAGCTAATTTAGGTGTGATAAACTCTACTAAATCACGGAGGTTAAATTGAAAATAGCGGTTTTAGGCGACGGCGGATGGGGTACGGCATTAGCTGTCCTTTTAAAGAATAAAAGTTTTGATGTTTCCTTGTGGGGAGCTTTTAAGAACAATATAGACGCCATGTCCAAGGAGGCTGAAAACAGGAAATTCCTGCCCGGCATAAAACTCCCGGATACTATTAGGTTTACGAGTGATTTGCCGGAGGCGTGTGCCGAAGCAGACCTGATAGTATTGGCCATCCCATCCCGTTTTTTGCGTAAAGTTTTACTGAAGAACATAGATGTATTAAAGGCCTCAAACGCCGGCATTGTCAGCGTGATAAAAGGCCTGGAGCAGGATACCCTGAAGAGGATGAGTGAAGTCATAGCAGAACTTTTGGGCAAGAAAGACATATCTGTCCTTTCAGGCCCCAGCATAGCTCCTGAAGTAGCGAGAGGCATACCCACGACAGTAGTGGCAGCTTCTTCGGATGAAGTTTTTGCCTCCAAGGTAAGAGATATATTCCGAGCGGAGCGTTTCAGGGTTTACACTAATAACGATGTCATAGGCGTGGAGCTGGGAGGTTCCCTTAAAAATATAATAGCGATTGCTGCCGGGATCTCAGACGGCCTTGGCTTTGGCTCTAACACAAAAGCAGCGATAGTGACGAGGGGCTTGCTGGAGATGACCAAATTAGGAGTGGCAATGGGAGCGTCGCAGGATACCTTCAGGGGCTTAAGCGGCATGGGAGACCTGGTTACTACATGCGTAAGTCCGGAAGGCCGTAATCGTGGCCTCGGAGAAGCTATTGGCAAAGGCAAAGACCCTGAAGAAGTACTCAGCGGCAGCGTTATGGAGATAGAGGGCGCTTGGACATCAAAGGCAGCGCTGGAGTTAGGCAAAAAACACAAAATAGAACTGCCCATAACCCAGCAGGTCTATTCAGTACTATTCGAAAATAAATCCCCGTTATTGGCTGTAAATGAATTGATGTTAAGGGAGCCAAAATCAGAATAACCCGTAACTTCGTAAACGCGCAGTAAATAAGTGGAAGTTAATTATAACATAGGGGGTGGAAGTATGAAGAAAAATGGCAAGAACTTAATAACGTTGGGTGTTTTGGGAGTTATAGGCATCTTACTGTTTGACATAGTCCTTAGAAAACCGGTATACAATATAAGCGGGCCAAAATCCATAACCGGTTTCATAATCTGCGGAATCCTGATAATAGCAGGGCTTATTTTTTTGAAGAAAAAATAATGCTGTCCCTGTTTTCTTTATATATAATCCTACTGTTTAGCCCCGGCAGATTCTTTTTTATATTTCATAATCTCTTTTATTAAATTAAGATCTGATAGATCAATGGGGCGGCCTGAGGCTTTTTTCATGGATGCGATATCGCGGAGAGAGGCAATCCTGATAGATATTTTTTTATCCTTTTTTATCTTTGAGTTTTTGTATAGGTTTTTGAATTTATTATTATCCGTAAGAAAGACATCTAAAATATCCTGCCCTTTATATGAGAAACATATCCATTGGTTAGCGCAGAGTTTAGGCAAGTGAGCGATGCCGAGGATAGCTTTTTGGTCAGTCTGCAGGCCTAATGAATCCGCTATTTTAAATGTTTTATTTATGGATTTTTCGTCGGCGGGTATATAAATATCAAGGTCTAAAGTACTGCGGGGAGCCCCGTGTACGGCTAAAGCCGCTCCGCCGACCAAAACATAACTGAGCTTTGCCTTGTTGAGCGATTTTGCTATTTTATGCCAGATCTGAGTTTCTGAAATATTTTTTGCCATTGCAACGGATTTTTTTTGAAGCTTTTTTTGCCGTACGGTCCATGAATCGGCTGAGGAATTTGCCCTGAGACAATGCCCAATCAAGCCTTTCGGATAAACTTAATTTTGAGAACGATTGTATATGGTGTTCACGCAATTGACGGCTTTTCATATCAATACCCCTTACCCTGATTTACATATCAGGATATCATATTTTTAAATTAACTACAAGGCAAACCAGTGATATGCTAAGTAACCGGTGAATAAACAGGGGTAGAGCATAAGACGCAACTAAGATGTCATTGCGAGAAGGAGCAAAGCGACGACGAAGCAATCTCAAAAAGAGAAATTGCTTCCCCGCCTAAGGCGGATCGCAATGACACAGATACTGTAAAATAGTTTGCTGACTTTTGAATATTTCAAACAATATTCTCCGTACAAAGCCCTTAGCTTCTCAAAGGGCAATATTCTTCGAGCGACCGAAGGGAGTCGAGAAGCAAAAGCATCGGTTCTCGACAAGCTCGA
>JAHIUV010000125.1 GCA_018817035.1 Candidatus Omnitrophota bacterium
CGTTGTTTTTTGTCCGTTAATTGTTGTTTGTTCCCGGATTTACCCAGGAACATAGCATGTATCAGTTTTATGAATGACGCCAGTGTAAGGCCGCTGCCGAACATAGCGGCCACAAGGCAAAATATCCACAGCACTCCGCCTGATTTGCCCTTTTCAACCAAACCCTGATAGACCATCCATTTTGAAAAAAATCCGTTAAAAGGCGGGACACCTGATATAGAGAGCGCCGCTATTAAAGCGCTAAAAAAAGTTATGGGCATCAACTTTGCCAGTCCGCCCATAAAATCCAGATCAGAAGTCTTTGTTTTATGCTGTACATTGCCTCCGGCAAAAAATAAACAGGATTTATATATAGTATTATTTAACATATGAAAAATCCCGCCGGCGATTCCTATCGGATTGCCTGTACCTATTCCCAGCACCATATAACCGACCTGGCTTACTGAATGATACCCAAGCAGTTTTTTAAAATCATGCTGTACTAAGGCCATCATTACAGCGGCGACTATAGTAACCGCGCCTATCACCATAAGAAGCGCATATAAAAAACTATCCAGTATGAATACATTAAGGACAAGCCTTGCCAATAAATAAATACCCAAAAGTTTATCAAGGGATGCCGGTAAAAACGCGGTAACAGGAATGGGCGCTTCCTTTGCCGTATCAGGTATCCAGGTATGAAACGGCATTGCGCCGGCCTTGGCGAACGCGCCTACGGCTATCAATATAAATGCCCACGAAGATAAAGAATTATCCACGACTATTCTTATGCTACTTAAATTAAATTCCCCGGTAATGAGCCATACTATGGCAAAACCCATTATCATAAGGCTGTCTGAACCGCCTATTATTATAAAGGTCTTTTTACTGGTAGCAGCGGCATTAGGGCCGGCAACATTAATAAGCATAAATAAGGTAAAACCAAGAAAACCCCACGCCACTAAAAGTATCACAATATTATTAGAAACAGCCGCCAGCAGGGAAAATCCTATGGTCCACATCACGTTCGAATAGTATGAGCGGAACTGTTCGTATGAAGCCATGAATTTTAATGAATACAGAGTTACCAGAGCCCCAAAAAATCCTATGCCGAGCACGATAAACCTGGAAAGACCGTCAATATACAGGTAATCTCCGTAGACAGGCGCTTTGATGAACATTTTTATGGAAGCTATAAATAAATAAACAGCGGTAACTAAGCTGAAGATCTCTGCCGCCTTCCTGAACTTTTTAGGGACAAGCAGTATAAAAATCCCGGCTAATATAGAGACCAATACAGGTTGTAGCAACAACTTTATAGTCATTTTTTCATCCGCGCTGTTTTTTCCTGTGACAATCTTATAAGGTCCTGGCCATCCATGAGCTTTGTACCACTCTTGGCATCCACCACAGCCATCCTTTCCGTGCAGCAATAGCACGGATCCACGGCAGCAAGTATTATTGTAGCGTCAGAAACAGTTTCTCCTATGACAGCTTTTTTATTCGAGGCTATATTCACATAACTGGGCGCCCTTACCTTGTGGCGCGCCGGGCCATTGCCTCCGTCTGACATTATATAATGGAATACCTCTCCTCTCGGGGCCTCATGCCTTCCTATACCTTCTCCGACAGGCATGTCTTTTATATTAGTCTCTATCGGGCCCTTAGGGATTTTGTCAAGGCACTGTAAAACTATATTGGTTGATTCATATAATTCCAGGATCCTGACAATTGCCTTTGCGAATACGCCTCCGCCTTCCGCGGTAATAACTTTCCAATCCACTCTATCGTATGCCGCGTAAGGATCATCCCTTCTGATATCGATCGCTACGCCCGAAGCCCTTGCCGTAGGCCCTACAACAGAATAATCATGCACATCCTGTTTTGTCAATATTCCTATGCCCTCTGTCCTGGCGCGTATTACAGGATCGTCAATTACAGCGCCTTTGAACATGTCAAATTTAGGTATAAGGCCTTTCAGCGTCTTTTTTATCCATGGGAAGTCAGCTTCGTCCAAGTCCCTTCTTACTCCTCCGGGCTTAAACATCGCGTAATGATTCCTGTTACCTGATATCCTCTCAAATATATCAAGTATAGGCTCCCTGTATCTCCACGCCCACATCCATACTGTATTGTAACCCAGAAAATGACCCGCGAGCCCCAACCACAGAAGATGGCTATGTATCCTCTCCAGCTCACCTATTATAGTCCTAATGTAAAGCGCCCTTTCAGGAACCTCTATTTCCAAAAGATTATCGATAGCGTTACTATAGGCGAACGGGTGCGAGGTCGAACAGATACCACATATTCTTTCCACTAGAAATGTCACCTGGTCATAGCTCTTGGATTCGGCTATCTTTTCGATAGCCCTATGGTTATATCCTATCTCTATATCTATATCCGTTACCGTCTCACCATCGACATACAATGTGAAAAATTCAGGCTCTTCCTGCAGCGGATGGTACGGGCCTATGGGGATGACTTTCTTTGACATGCTCTACTGATCCCTTCTTAAAGGATAATTTCCTTCAGGCCAGTCATCCTTTAAAAGCAAGTGCTTCAGGTTAGGATGGCCTTTAAAATTAACTCCTAAAAGTTCGTGTATTTCTCTCTCGATCCACTCAGTGCATAGAATGATCGGCGTCAGGCTTTCTATCTCAAGGTTATCTTTTTCCAGAATAACCCTCAGTGAGACCACCAAACCGGCCTCATCAACCGAAAAATGATACAGTATCTCTATGTTTGACCTTGTATCCACTCCTGAAGCGGTTATAAATCTAGCTTTTACTTCGCGAAAAAGATACTTGGCTATCTTAGACAAAGCTGATTTCTCTATCGTAAAATAAATCCTTTTGGGTTTTTCCGAAAAAGCTAACAGCTCTTTCTCTGAACGCACCTTTATATTCTCTATTATCTCGAGTTTTTTCATTTTTTCTCTCTCAGTTTACCTATTAATTTTACTATACCGGCTATCATGGCCTCAGGCTTAGGAGGACATCCCGGCAGATAAATGTTTACGGGCAAAATAGAATCAACAGGATCAGGTGTATTTGGCCCATTCTTAAACATACCCTGGCCACAGGCGCATGCCCCGATTGCGATGATAACGCACGGTTTCGGCGCCTGATCATATACAGCCTTTACTCTTGGTATCGTCTTTAAATTCAACGCCCCTGTAACCAGTATAGCGTCCGCATGCCTTATGCTGCCCACAAGCATTATACCGAACCTCTCAACATCAAACCTCGGGGTTAAAAGATCCAGTATCTCTATGTCGCAGTTATTGCAACTGCCCGTAGAAAGGTGATAGACCCAAATAGATTTTGTAAGCGCTTTTAGTTTTAAACTCATTTTTTGCTCTTTTTTGTTCGAGGCTTAGCCTCGAACAAGCACCTAATTCTACATTCCCATAACCGCCAGTAACGCCGCCATCGCGGCTATAAATGTCATCTTGCCCCAGAAAAATCTCATTGCCTGGTCTATCCTTACACGAGGATTCGTATTTCTCATAAGAATTATGACCACTAATAATATTACATACTTCCATATACTAAAACCGCCCCAGAATATCGTAACCAAAAATACAGGCATTGCTACTAACATCATTGTCTTTGTAAGCTTAAATATAGCCAAAAGCATGCCTGAATATTCTATATAAACCCCTGCCATTATCTCTGTCTCAGCTTCTCCCATATCAAAAGGAACAAGGCCCAGTTTTGCCTGCATGCAGAATATGCCTACCAGGATAGCCAATACCCCTGAGATACTTGTAACAAATGCTCCGTTAGCTTCCTGGAACAATACCAAATCCGCCAGCCTCAATATCCCGCCGCTTTTAATAATAGGCACGGTAAGGATGATAATAAAAGGCAGTTCATAAGCGAGCATTAATTTCATCTCTCTTGATACCCCAAGAGACGCCAAAGGATTGCCGCTGGCCGAAGCTCCTAACATAAGCGCGATAGCCGGTATTGTCAACAGATATAACACGACTATTATATCCCCGGAGAAACCTACTGACCATGATCCCATATTGGCAAGCCATATAAAAGTAGACGCCAGTATAACAGCGCTAAGCCCTATCAACGGGGAAAAGAAAAACAAAGGCTTCGAAGCACTTTTTGGAACAGTTATCTCCTTTATGCTCAATTTCACCAGGTCGACAAAAGGCTGATACCACGGCGGCCCTACCCTCCACTGCACGCGCGCTGTTACCTTGCGGTCTATCCAGCTCGCCGCAAGCCCGATCACGGCAGTAAAGAGAAACCCCGGGAATACTATAAAATTAAATAGATATTTTATCATGGGTGATACTTCTTCCACGGCTTTGCGCGCACCGCTACATTTTTGCCCATAAAATAGATATCATCCTTTTCCGACTCCTCTACTTCTACGAACTTTACAGCGCCCTCGATAGAACATGTCTTTGAGCAAATAGGCGCGTCTTTATCACAGCGGTCAATGCATTCATCGCATTGCGACGTTATATAAGGCACTGTCTCAATGGGTATCGCGCCAAAAGGGCACGCGTGACTGCAGGATTTACACGATATACAGCGCATTGTATAGCGTTTCACTGTGCCGTCAGGTTGTTTTTCCAATGCTTCTTTAGGGCACGCGTTCACACAAGGCGCGTCCTCGCATTTCCTGCATATATATATAAACTGCCCTATCTCGCGCAGACGAGTTATGCCGTCATTGCCCGGACGGTAATAATAACTGCATTCCGCGACAGGTTTTTCGCAGCTGTATAATTTTTCAAGGTCCACAAGTAACTTTTTCATGCTCTAGTCCCAGATTTCGTGAATGCTGCTTATCTTATCATATCTGAATACAGGGCCATCTTTACACACGTAAAAATTCCCCAACCTGCAATGGCCGCATTTACCAAAACCACAGCTCATATTCTTTTCCATGGATAAATAGACCTGATCCTCTTTGTATCCCAGCTCAATAAGTTTGAACGTACTGAATTTCATCATAATAGGCGGGCCGCATACTATCGCGACGCTATTCTTCAGGTCCACCTTTAAGTTATCCAGGGTAGTGGTTACCAAACCTTCTTTCCCTTTCCAATCCTTGTCTTTTTTGTCAACCGTAACTCTAAGTTCGATGCTCTTGTCTAATTGATGCCATTTATCAAGGACGCTTTCCTTATATATAAGGTCTGAGGGGGTTTTGGCTCCGCAACAAAATGTTATACTCTTGTATTTCTTTACATCATGCACTAACGCGAGAAATAATGCCCTTAAAGGAGCGAGTCCCACGCCTCCGCCAACCAGCAAGACATCCTTGCCTTCGTAATCCGAAAGCGGATATTCATTCCCATAAGGCCCGCGTAAGCCGACTATGTCACCCTTTTTTAAATCATGTATCCTCGCGGTGACCCTTCCTGCCTTCATAATGCTGATTTCGAGTTTCTGCTTTTCATACGGCGACGAAGAAGGCGTAAAAGGGGCTTCACCCAGGCCAGGCACTGTCATTTCCACGAACTGCCCTGCCTTAAAGTGCAGTGGTTCTTCGGGCTTTAGGATAACCGTCTTTATGCTAGAGCTTTCTTCGCAGATATCCAGGACTTCGGTTTTTATGGGTTTATACGGATTATCTATCATAACTTGCCCAATACTTCCCTTATGTCTATTTTTCCCGGGCATGCCTCAATGCATCTTCCGCACCCGGTGCATCCAAACTTACCTATTATATCGGGAAAGAAATTGAACTTTTTATCAAAGCGGTTCCTTAAGCGCTGCGCCAGGAGCTTTCTCGGGTTGGCTCCGCCGGCAACCCCGGCAAAAGACATCAGAAGGCATGAATCCCACAGCCTGAGCCTTTCAAAGCCCTTATCAGAACTCTGGTCTTTTAAAACAAAACAATGACAGGCCGGACAGATCATATTGCACGCCCCGCATTCAACACAGGTCTTTGCCGTCTCATCCCAGAGATCTGAGTTGAATTTCTTCTTGAACATTCCCTGTATGGATTCCTTAGGAGGTATCTTTTTATCTTTTACATGCTCTAAAAGATCCCCTTTTAATTTTTTCCTGGCTTCTTCTTTCTTCTCAATATAAAGCTCCGCGTTCTGGAATAACTTGGAATATTCTTTTACCAGGGCTTCTCCTTTTTCAGAGCCCACCTCAGCCACGTAGCCACCACCGACTTCTGAAAGATTGATATCAAAATCCTCTGTCGGATAAGGCATTATGCCCAGGGCGACACAAAAACAGGACTCACCATACATAGTGCAATCGCTTGAGATTATCAGCCCTTCTTTTCTTCTGGATACATAAAGAGGGTCTTTAAAAGAATCCTGCGCATACACATAATCCATTACCTTTAAAGAAGCAAGATCACATGATTTCGCGCCGATCACGGCTATGGGCCTTGATTTTTTTTCAGGAATATTCTCAGAGAAGTATTCTGATACTTTAGCTCGTGCGGGAAAATAAAAACTCTTTATGGTCTGGACGGTTCTTATCTCCCCGATAACGGCATCGTCAAGGCCTTCATCCCCCATTTTTTTATAAAATCTATGATTTTCGGATTTTACGGGGACGTAGACCCTGTAGGCCTTGGAAAGCGACCTGGCAAGTCTGTCAAGATTAGGCTTGTTAATAAAATAAGAATCCAATGAAATACCTTCCAGAGGGATTATATTGTGAAAATTATCACAAACTTTTTAAAAAAATAAAAACAATCAGTCTTTAATTATAATACAATCTCCGCGCATGTCAAGCCTTAACTTCACACCATAGTGTCAAGAACTTTGCTGGCGTTATGTCTTCTCGACTATGTCCCGATACTTCGGGACAAGCTCAGGACTTTGTTTGGGGTTAAATATTGTTCGAGCGACCCGCCTCAGGCGGGGAGTCGAGAACCGTAATAAAATCTTTGTCAAATAAAAGTCAGCAAACTATTTTACGCTATCCTCCACACTTGTGAGGTTAAAAGTGTAGTTCCATCGCGCGGGGCGGGCAGGCCTTTATACATAACTCACACGCTATACACTTATCATTATGGAACTCTACTTTGCGGGTCTTGAGATCTATTACCAGCGCTTCTGTCGGGCATATAGGAACGCATGCGCCGCAGTGGGTACACTTTGCTTCGTTGCGCTTTATGTCCTTGGAAAGCGGTTGGATCTTTACGCCCAGAGATTCGGCAAACGCTATAGCCTTATCAAAATCTTTATCCTCACCGGTAAGCTCCAGGACAAGCAATCCTTCCTCCCGCGGGGTAACATATGCTTTTAATATATTAAACCTAAGGCCATGCTCCTTAACCATACGATAAACTATAGGTTGGTCAACAAGCCTATGCGGAAATTTTAATACGATTCTCTTAGAAATCATCTTCTCCTCCACCTTAACTTCACAACAGTGCAATGCACTGTTGTGAAGTTAAGCTAATTCTACATTGCCTAAAACGCCGAAATCCTTTTCGTATGCTATCAATGCGCCACGCACTCCGGTTATTGAAAGGGCAAATTCAAGCGCCTGCTTTATATCCTCTTTATTTTTAACCCTGTTACATGTCCCTGTTGCCACGGCATCAGCCAATGACGCTGATACAGCCATTATAACACACGCGTCCGCTTTCCCAAAGCTCAAAGAATGCCCCACTGTACCGGAAGAAGTGCATATGCCAATGGGAGTGTCCTCAGGCCTTACCTTTATAAAAAGCCTGTTAGTAAGAGGTGAATCCCCCGCAAAAACCGCCACGGTGCGTTCTATTTCCGAAACCATAAAGATATCGCCGCCATTTTCAATAATAACCTGGCGTGAAAGCGCTAAGATTTCCTTTCCGGTAAATTCAGCTATCGCGCCAGCAACAGCTGCCATAGGGCCGACTCCGGCTGATTTTGAGGCGCGGATCATGTCTTTCACAATATCAGGAGCAGGCAAATTCACATCCACGGGCTCAAGGCTGGTTTTAAATTCAGGGTGCCCTGTTATGTAAGCCTCTATTTCACTCCTGTATTTTCTGATGATTTTTCCGGCTATGTCACTTACATCTTTTTCAGCAGAGATAAAGACGTCTGTTTCGCCCACGATCACCTCATGCGCAATAAGATCCGCGCTGCCTGTCGACCTCCTGTAAGACCTCTCCTGATAATCTTTACTTTTAGGCATATTAAATCATCTCCACGGAATCTACGCTGATGCCGGCGCCCTCTATCAGCTCGTTTACCTTGCTTTTGCATTTAGGACAGCCTTCTAATGTTTCATCACCGCTAAATTCAAAGTGACATTGCCTACACTTAAAGCGCGCTCCGACTTTTCTGAAATTCAACTTAGCGTTCTCAAGAAAAGTGCCTTTTGTCCGCTCCCTGAAGTGAAACTCAAAATGGCCGGGACTGATATGCTCGAGCTCTCCTATCGCTATATTGACCTGCTTTACCGCCGGATTCTCTTTGGATCCCTTTAATTTGGCGTTTATCGCCCTAAGCACATCATCTACTATCCCTATTTCGTGCATTTTATCTCCTTATAATGAATATGGCTAACATATGCGCGGAAGCTGGTCGCTCTGCAGCATATCAAGTACACGCGTAGTCCCTATCATTGTCCTCAGGTAAACTCTTTTATCTTTCCTGTCTCTCACTTCACCTATTATCGCGCTTTTCTTTCCAAGAGGATGTTTCTTCATACGCGATAATATCTTTGACGCTGATTTCGCGGAAGCTATCATCAGCGCCTTGCCTTCATTCGCCAGGTAAAGAGGGTCCATGCCCAACGCCTCGCTCAATACTTTTACGGATCCACTTACAGGAATATCCGATTCGTTTACACTTATGCCGCAACCGCATTCTAAAGAGATCTCGTTCAACGTAGTCGCCAGGCCTCCTCTCGTAGGGTCCCTCATGAACTTTATATCCCCGCATATTACGGATGATATCAATCCATTGAGCGGCGCGCAGTCACTTACTATCTTTGACTTAAATTTTAATTCTTCTCTCGCTACAAGCACTGCCAGGGCGTGGTCACCTATGTTTCCGTTTATCATGACCTTATCACCCGGCTTTACACGATCCATACCAAGAGCGGCATTACTAAAAACTTCTCCTATTCCGGATGTATTTATGAAAATTTTATCAACCGCGCCTTTTTCAACCACCTTAAAATCCCCTGCCACCACATCAACGCCTGATTTTTCGCAGGCGGCTTTTATTGACAAAGTTATTTCCTCAAGGTCTTTATAATCAAAACCGTCTTCGACTATCATCCCGCAGGATAGGTATCTGGGCCTTGCCCCGGAAACACAAAGATCATTTACAGTGCCGCATACTGATAATTTTCCTATATCTCCTCCTGGAAAAAATATCGGTTTTATGACAAACGAGTCCGTTGTGTAGGTTAATTTTTTATTCTTTACGTCAATAAGGGCCGCGTCGCCCATTTTATTCAAGAAGGGGTTCGAGAGATTCTTCACGAACAAATCCTTTATAAGGCCATGCATCAATTTTCCGCCGTTACCATGGGCCAGTGTTATTTTTTTCATCGCCTATACCTATAATATGCCGCGCAGGTGCCTTCACCTGAAACCATACATGCTCCCACAGGAGTATCAGGCGTGCATTTCTTCGCGAATAATCCGCATTCCGGAGGCGCCTTTATACCTTTTAATACGCTTCCGCAAATACATCCCTTGTCCGGCCTGGTCATCACCTTCGGCAGGTTAAATACTTTTTCAGCGTCAAAAGAAGCATAACGTTTATTCAATATAAGCCCGCTTTTGGGTAAAATCCCTATGCCGCGCCATTCAGAATCCTCGCTCGCGAAAACCTCGTTCATCAGGGTAAGGGCTTTTTTATTTCCCGCGTTCCTTACTACTCTCTTGTATTGATTTTCCACTTTCGGCATTTTTGACGCGACCTGGTTTAATATCATAAGGATACCTTGTAATATATCAGTAGGCTCAAAGCCGGTTATCACGCATGGTATATTATATTTTTTAGCTATTACATCATAAGGCCTTGTCCCGATTATAGCGCTGACATGCGCCGGACACAAGAAACCACTGATATTTACCTGCCGGTCATTGCAGAGAGCAGTCATTGCCGGCAATATGATTTTATGTCCGGCATATACAAAAAAATTCTTCAAGTTTCTCTTTTTAGCATATGCGACCGTAGCCGCAACCGTAGGCGTCGTAGTTTCAAAGCCCACGCCGAGAAATATTATCTTCCTATCAGGATTTTTTTCCGCCATTTCAGCCGCGTCCATGCAGGAATACACGACTCTTACTTTTCCCCGCGCGGTCAAGTCCGCCAACCTGCAGGATGAGCCCGGAACTTTCATCATATCCCCAAAAGTAGCAACCGTAATACCTGAAATATCGCAAAAAGCAATAGCTTTATCAATATAAGATTTAGGCGTTACGCATACCGGACACCCCGGGCCTGAGCTAAGTTTTACGCCCGCGGGCAAAAGTTCCCTTATGCCAAACTTACAGATCGACATCGTATGGGTCCCGCACACCTCCATTATATTTACAGGGCGCATGCCCTTTACTCTCTCATGGATAGCGCCGGAAAGCCTTTTTACTATCTCATTGTTCCTGAACTCGTCTATATATTTCACTTTATGCCTTCCAAAATCCGTAATGTCTCTTTAGCTTTTTTCGGATCAAGCTTTTCGATCGCGAAACCCGCATGCACCATTACATAATCGCCTATCGCCGGATTAGTCAAAAAATTTATACCTATCCTGCGCTCTACCTTTCCCGCGGATACGACCGCCCTGTCACCTTCTATTTTTAATATCTTCATCGGGATCGCCAGGCACATATTTATCTCCCTGCCAGTACAGCCTGCCCAAGAGATATATTACCGTCATGGACAGGAATACGCTTATGTGAATATACGCAAAATCCGCGGTTTTCTAATATCGCCGTCGCATTAGCCGATATATATTTGTTTTGGAATACTCCCCCGCTTAAACAAACCTGGTTAATAGCGCATTTCTTTCTTAATGACTCACATACATCTTTTATCATATTACACACGGCACTGTGAAATTTTAATGAAATTACGGATTTACTTTTTCCGGCCCGGAGATCTTTCATGATACCTTTAATTACAGGTGCCCAATCTATGACAATAACCTCATTATCGCGTTTATAATCAAATGCATACTTGCCGGGCGCCTTAGGATCGGAGACCGAGTCCTCTATAGCCTTCTCTAATTCAATAGCTGCCTGGGCCTCATATTCCGCGACATCCCTAATACCTATCAGGGAAGAAACCGCGTCAAAAAGCCTGCCCATACCGGAACTAAGGGGCGAGTTTAGTTTTTTATCTATGATCTGTTTCAAAAGTATTATTTCGGCCTTGTCATGTCTTTTTAAAAAATTAGCGTTCACATTTTTTATCGATGCGCCGTATATGTCATAGATAAAACTGAACGCCATGCGCCATGGTTCCCTGATAGATGACTCGCCTCCGGGCATTACGGCATATTTTAAATGAGCTGCCCTTTTAAAACCACGGATACTTCCCATGAAAAACTCGCCGCCCCAGATATTCCCGTCATGTCCCAGCCCTGTGCCGTCAAAGGCAACACCTATCACGTCGCCTTTAATGTCATTCTCGGCTATACAGCTTGCTATATGCGCCTCGTGATGCTGTATATGTTTTATATCAATTTTATGTTTAGACGCGATTTCTTCAGCTAACGCGGTGGAGATGTATCCGGGATGAATATCACAGGCTATAACCCCGGGCTTTGCTTTAAGGGCTTGTTTAAGCTCCTTTTCAAAGGCCTTTAAGTTATTTATATCCGCCAAACTTTTATCAAAATTATAAACACAGGCTGACCTGCCTTTAACAAGGCAAAATCCGGACTTGCCGTCAGCCCCCAGGGCCAAAATCACACATTTTGCTTTATAGCGCAATCGCACAGCTGTATACTTCATAAAGTCCATTCTTAACTTCACAAAACTGCAATGCACTGTTGTGAAGTTAAGACAGATTGTCCTTTGCTAATCTTGCTAATCCGGTAAGTTTCTTTATTATATCCCCTGTTAATTCTTCGGAGAGAGTGCCCATTCCGCAGCTCGGCGTGAGCAAAGAATTATCTATCAATAATTTCCGGGGAATTCCCTTGTTTTCCAGGTTCTTGATCTCTTGTGATAACCTGGAAAGAAGTGAACTTTCGCTCTCTTTTAAAACAGCATCGGATGTCGGGACAATGCCCCACGCCAAGGTTCCGCCTTTTTTCAAAAATCCTTTTATGTCATCCGGGTACAATGCCAGGCCTTCGGCATACGAATACGCGTCAAAATTTATAATATCTGCCGCTGTCTCCGTAAGTAACGACCAGTCAGTATTACCACAGCAATGTATACCCGCGAGCGCGCCTTTTGAATGTATCTTATCTACGACGCTGTCCAATGCCGGTATAACGTCACTCCTCTCGATGCTTATAAAACTCGAACCAAAGCTCGTAAGGTAAGGTTCGTCTATAAATATAATGACATTTTTGCAGATCGTTTTTAGTTTATCTATCTGCCAGGCTGCCTTTATCTCAAGGACCTTAATAAGCGCCTCTTTAAGGGTTTCGTTATATATTATGGCTTTACCTTTTTCGTCGCAGACCCCGAGCCCAAAGCTTATCGGGCCGGTTATATGCCCTTTTACGCATTCAGGATCTATCTTTTTTGCCGCGTCAAGGAACGCGTAAAATCCTTCGGCATGCTCCTTTGTCAACGCAAAAGCATCATAATCCTCAGATATATATGTCTCATACAGCTTACCCAGGCCTTCGCTCA
>JAHIUV010000126.1 GCA_018817035.1 Candidatus Omnitrophota bacterium
ACTGATGCTTCTCTTTTACAATGTCGGCATCCTCAGTGTCTTTGCTCAATGCCGGGAACAATTGATGCTTCCTTTTAAATATCGTTCGAGCGAACGCAGTGAGTCGAGAACTGATGCTTTTACTTCTCGACTACGTCCCGATACTTCGGGACTCCGCTCGAAGAATATTGTTCGAGCGGAGTCGAGAACTTGATGCTTCTCTTTTACAATGTCGGCATCCTCAGTGTCTTTGCTCAATGCCGGGAACAATTGAACGTTCTTCCTCTTAATGGTTAATTTTAAAATTTTCTATGTGCATGTCGGGTTCCGCTATTATGATGATCTTGGTCCTGTATTCGGATTCCAGCTTGGTTATAGACGGCCTGTCCTCGTTCAATAGGTAATTCGCCACTCCGGGATGCACAAATGCCCTGACCTCTTTATGCCTGGACATATCCAGCTCTTTTCTTACTACCCTGAGCACCTCTATGGCCATTGTAGTGACAGACTTCACTTCGCCCCTGCCGCTGCAATAAGGGCATTTCTGGTACGAAACCCTGCTAACGGCTTTTCGTATGCGCTGGCGCGTCATCTGTACTATGCCAAACTCTGACATTTTCAATATCTTGATCCTGGCCTTGTCCCTTTTAACGGATTCAACCAGCATATCGAAGATAGCTCTCGCGTGCCTGTCGTATTTCATGTCGATAAAATCCACTATGACAATACCGCCGATATCCCTCATTCTCATGTGCCGGGCGATCTCAGCCGCCGCCTCGGAATTAACCTTGAACGCCGTCTCCTCCATGCCTTTTCGGCTGAAAGAACCGCTGTTTACGTCTATCGCGATAAGCCCTTCCGTCTCCTCTATAAAAATATATCCGCCGCACTTAAGCTGTATCTTTTTCCTGTAAAGTTTTTCTATGTCCTTTTCTATGCCGCGTGAATCAAAAAGACTGGTCCTTTCCCTGTAAAGCATTAATTTTCTCTTCATGAGGGGCATTATATTGTTCGCGAAATGGCGTAGTTTCTTGTATTCATCCTTATTATCCACAAGCACCCTGCTGACATCCTCGCTAAAAATATCCCTCAATATCCTGAAGGTCAGGCCATGTTCCTCATGTACGATCTCCGGAGCCTTTGCTTTTAAGCCATCCCTTTGTATCTTGTGCCATAACGCGTTCAGGTATTTTGCCTCGCGTATAATATCGCGCTCGCTCTTTCCGACGCCCGCTGTCCTGACAATAATTCCCATTTTCACTATAGGCGAGACTTTTTTCAATATCTTATGGAGCCTTGATCTCTCTTCTCGGTCCCTGACTTTTTTGGAAATACCGATATGATGGTCAAAAGGCATTAATACTAAAAATCTGCCGGGTATCCCTATATGGGTCGTAAGCCGAGGTCCTTTATTGCCTATGGGCTCTTTTATTACCTGGACAAGGACTTCCTGCTTCTCCTTTACCAACTTACTTATATCCGAAGGCCTGGGCCTGGGGATGCGTTTCTGCGGCTGCGGAGGAAGGGCAGGATCCCCGTTATCCAGGACATCAAACTCTCTCGACGGCGCCATCATGTCGGCTACATATAAAAACCCGTTCTTGCCCTGTCCTATATCCACGAACGCCGCGCCTATGCCCGAAACTATCGAATTCACTATGCCCTTGTAAATATTGCCGACCAGCATTACTTCAGACGGCCTTTCAATATAATAATCCTGCAGCACCCCGCCTTCTACAACGGCAACGCGCTTTTCCTGCGATTCAACGTTTATTAAAATCTCTTTTTGCATTCCAACACCCTGATCCCTTCCGGTAATTTTTCATTGATCCTATTCTTAAATTCTTCGGGGTCGATCGACCCGTTCACAGTGAACGCCGCGGCTTCGCCTTCGCTTTCGACTCCCAGTTTTAACGCCTTGTCAAAACTTATCTTGTAATGCGGCGTAAATCCTTCGCTCAGGCTGACCGGCAGTCCGGCCCTTCTTATCGCGCGCTGAAAAAGCCTGACGATGTCCAGATGAGAAATATATTTCAGGTCACCCTTTTTACAAAACCTTGTTTCAAATTTTATATTCATTGCCCGCTGCCCCTATTCGCCGGGAGTAACTGCCTTAGATGATTCTCCCTCGACAATATTGACCGTGATGAAAAATAAGAGGTCTGTCGAGCTTATTTCCTTCTCTTTTTTCTTGAATAGCAGGCTCAATAACGGAATATCCCCAAGTATGGGAACTTTATAAACCGCGTCTGTCGTTTCTTCCTTTATAAGCCCTCCTATCACTATCGTCTCCCCATTCCTTACCATGACCTGGGTAGATGCCCTGCGGGTAGTAAATCTCGGCGCCTGGATATTTCCGCCTGACGTGGTAAAAGTATCCCATGCCGCGAAAGCAGACACTTCAGGGGCTATCTTCACCACAATATAACCTTCGGGGTTTATCTGCGGGGTCACGGAAAGAAGTATGCCAAGATCCTTTTCCTGATAACCCGTTATCTCGTAATTACCCGTACTATCATTTCGCTCGTAGGTCGGGATATTATAGGTCGTCGCTACGGTTATCTGCGCTTCTTTGTTATCCAGCGTCGTAATTCTTGGATTAGAGATTATCTTAGTGTTAGTCCTGGACTTAAGCATTTCCAGTACAGCCTGGAACTGCGTAAAGTTAAGGGTGCCGAACGTGTAATTAGTCGGCACTGCCAGGGGAAATGACGAACCCGGATCTGTCGGAAATTCTCCTATGCTCTTTGTCGCGCTGGATCCGCCTCCTGATCCCGCGGGATCTCCCACAGGGTAATAGGACCCGCCCCGACTACTCCTCTTAAAAGGGAAAGTTGTCGGCCTTGAGGAACCGCTGGCGCTTATCTGCGTAGTCCATCTGATGCCGAGCTTATCATCCTTATCAAGCGTTGTCTCTATTATTTTTGCTTCTATGTTCACCTGCTTAGTCTTCCTGTCGATCTTTTCTATAACCTGCTTGATCTTGTATATGTTCGTCGGGATATCAGTCACTATCACGAGGTTCGCGCGCGCGTCAAATTTGACACTGCCCCTGTCACTAAGCATTTCTTCTATCGTCCCGGGAACGTTCACCGCGTCGGCGTAATTCAGCGAAAAAACCTCGGTGACCAGTTCTTCTTTCTCCAGGTTTTCAGTAGTAGTCACGCGGATAATATTATCTTCTCTCTCGTATGTATATCCGTATGTCCGCAGTATTACCTCAAGCGCTTTTTCCCACGGCACATCCGTCAGCCTTATCGTAATAGGCCCTGATACATCCTGTCCGGCTACGATATTTACGCCGCTCTTGTAAGAAAGTAT
>JAHIUV010000127.1 GCA_018817035.1 Candidatus Omnitrophota bacterium
ATATCCATATCTCGGTATAAGTAAGGCCATGATATTTCAGGGGAGCTTTTTCCAGGTCCACTTCCGCGCCAAGGTCCTGGCCCATCTCGCCGACAGCGCTTGAAAATCCTCCCGCGCCACAGTCTGTTATGGAATCATACAGATTTTTATCCCTTGCCTTTAAAAGAGTGTCAGTAACCTTCTTCTCCATAATAGGATTACCTATCTGCACCGCTCCGCCTGAAATCGCCTCTGATTCATGTGTCAGTTCACCCGAGGAAAATGTAGCTCCGTGTATGCCATCCCTCCCTGTCCTTCCTCCTACAGCGACTATAAGGTCTCCTGCCTTCGCGGCCTTGAAAGATTTATCCTTTGGCATGATACCGAGCGTGCCGCAATACACCAAAGGATTTCCGGTATAACGTTCGTCAAAAAGGATCGCGCCGTTCGATGTAGGAATGCCCATGCGGTTCCCATAATCCCTGACACCGTTCACAACGCCTTTCATTATCCTTTTTGGATGAAGCATTCCTTTAGGAACATTTTTCTGAGGAGTATCCGGCAGGCCGAAACAGAATACGTCAGTATTCATTATCGGTTTAGCGCCAAGCCCTACGCCAAGGATATCGCGTATCACACCGCCTATGCCAGTGCCGGCGCCGCCATAAGGTTCGAGCGCTGACGGATGGTTATGCGTCTCTACCTTGAAACAAATATTATCTTTTTCATCAAATCTTATTATCCCGGCATTATCTTTAAAAACAGACACGCACCACGGCTTATCCAGGTCTTTGGTAGCTTTCATTACTGTATTTTTTAAAAGATTATCTATTTTCCTGTTTCCCAGCAGCTTTTGCTTTGAGCCTAGAGCTCCAAGCTTCTCTTTATAATCTATAACTCCCCTGAATGTCTTATGTCCGCAATGTTCGGACCATGTCTGGGCAATAGTCTCTAACTCGCAATCAGTAGGATTGCGTTTTAGTTTTTTAAAATATGCCTTTATCTCCCGCATCTCCCTGAGATTCAGAAATAATTGCCCTTCTTTACTTATCTTCATTAATTGTTTGTCACCCGCTCCCAATATATTAACGGTTATCAGTTTAAATTTATAGCCTCCGCTCCCTTTGGCCTCTAGCCTGGAGCCTCGGGCCTTCTTCACAACATGCTGTATCACTTTATTGTAAAGCAGTTTTTCGCGGATCATATTAAACTGTGATTCGCTGAACTTTCCCTCAAGGATATATTTTCTCTCTGTCCTGATGGAATTCACGCCTGAGATCCCAAGGTCTTTTATGGCCTTTCTGGTGCTTCCCTCCACAGGATCCATAACCCCGGAATTATAAGCTATTTCCACTATTTTGACTCTGGAATCCGGAAATTGGAGATTAGGGCCTATTTGGTATTCCTGAGTTACAGGATCCGTCAAGAGTTCCCGCGCTATCCTGTGGGCATCTCTGTCGGAAAGGCTTCCTGAAACAATAAAAACCTGGGCTGTTGAGACTTTCTTGATCCCAACTATCCCCAGGTCCTTTATATCTTTCTTGACCCCATTTCCGAGAGGGTCAAAAACACCACTCCTATTTTTTATCTCGATCTTCCATTCCACGCTGCCTCAATCCCAATGTTCTTCTCGACTACGCTCGAAGTCCCTCGACACTGCTCGGGGTCTAATATTGTTCGAACGAGTGAAACGAGTCGAGAACCACTTACGACTTTATTCTCTTAAGAACTTCCTGGTAGGCCTCTTCGATCTTTCCGAGGTCGCGCCTGAAGCGGTCTTTATCTAATTTTTCGTTGGTCTTTTTGTCCCAGAGCCTGCATGTATCAGGAGATATCTCATCTCCCAGCAAAAGCCTGCCTTTATGCCTGCCAAATTCCAGTTTGAAATCCACGAGCTTAAGGCCGGCTTTGCCAAAGAAATCTTTCAATATCTCATTGATACTGAACGAATAATCTTTTATCTTTTTCATCTCTTTCGGCGTCGCCAGATCCAGCATCTCTATGTGATAATCATTTATTAGCGGATCATGCAGTCCATCGTTCTTGTAATGATATTCCAGGATCGGGCTCTTAAGAACAATGCCCTCTTCTATGCCAAGAAGCTTTGAAAGCCCTCCTGCGGATATATTCCGTATAGTCACTTCCACCATGATTATGTCCAGCCTCTTTACGAGCATCTCCCTGTCGTTTATTTTTTCCACAAAATGCGTAGGTATGCCCTTAGACTCCAAGAGCTTGAAAAGCGCGCATGATATTTCATTATTTATAACGCCTTTTTCTTTTATGGTCCCTCTTTTTGTGGCGTCAAACGCCGTAGCGTCGTCCTTGAATTCCTGCAAGACTAAGTCAGGCTTTTCAGTTTCGTACAGTATCTTTGCCTTGCCCTCATAGATCTTTTTCCCTTTTTTCATATTCCTACCTTTCTAAAAATCTTCTCCACGTGTTTTGTATAATAATCCAGGTCGAAAAACTTTTCCAGCTCCCTTGGTTTTACTGCTTTCATAAAATCTTTATCAGCCCACAAACATGCCTTGAAATTCTCATTCTCTTTCCAGACCCTCATAGCGCATCTCTGTATGATGTCATAGGCTTTTCTTCTCTCAATGCCTCTTTTTTCCAGCTCAACCAATATTCTCGCTGAAAATATAAGGCCCCTGGTCTTGGCAAGATTATTAGTCATATTCTGGGGATAAACATGCATGTTCTTGATGATAAATATCATCTGGTTAAGCATATAGTCCAGAAGTATAACGCTGTCAGGTATTATGATCCTCTCGACCGATGAATGACTGATGTCTCTTTCGTGCCACAGCGCGACGTTTTCCATAGCTGCCATGGAATTAGCCCTCAGCACCCTTGCCAGTCCAGTGATCCTTTCGCACATAACAGGATTTCTCTTGTGAGGCATGGCGCTGGAGCCTTTTTGGCCTTTTGAGAACGGCTCCTCGACTTCTCTTAATTCTGTCTTCTGGAGATTTCGTATTTCAAGCGCTATTTTTTCCAGGGTAGCCGCTACCACTGCCAACTGCGCCATGTAATCCGCGTGGCGGTCCCTCTGCAGGATCTGCGTCGAGATATTGGCAGGCTTAAGCCCGAGTTTTTTACATACATAATTTTCGACATACGGGTCTATATTGGAATAAGTCCCTACCGGCCCTGATATTTTACCGACACTGATTATAGCCTTTGCCCTCTCCATCCTGTCTATAGAACGGTTGATCTCGTCAAAGAAAAGCGCCAGTTTCAGCCCGAACGTGGTAGGCTCGGCGTGCACACCATGACTGCGGCCCACCATTATGGTAGTCTTGTATTTTTTCGCTTTTTTGCGTAATTCTGATTTTAATATCTTAAGGTCGGCTATAAGGATCTCAGCCGCCTCTTTCATCATAACCGAAAGCGCCGTATCCAGGACATCGCTTGAGGTAAGCCCCTGATGGACAAATCTTGACGCGTCACCCACATGCTCCGCTATATTGTGCAGAAACGCGATTATGTCGTGACGGGTCTTTTCTTCTATTTTTTCTATGCGTTTTACGCTGAATTTTGCCTTGGATTTTATTTTCTTTAGATCTTTTTTAGGGACTTTTCCCAGGTTAGACATGGCCTCACAGGCAAGTATCTCAATATCCAGCATTTTCTGGAATCGATTCTGGTCAGACCATATATTACTCATCTTTGGAAGCGAATATCTAGGTATCATAGTAGGATTAATATACCATATATAGATTTATGTAGTCAACAGAAAATGACTAGATGTGGTAGAAGACAACATTACTAACTTAATAAATCCCAGCGCTCTCTGTATTCTGCTGATTTTGACTTGTATCTTTATAAGCCTTCCGTCTAAGTCAACCGCCAAATCGTACGGTAACCTGTCTCCGAAGGGTTTAAGAACATTAAAACCTCTTTTCAGGAGTTCCGTCGTAACAGCTGATTCTGCGATATCTGCTTTTAGCTTAGTATCCATTATCAGATATTCTTTAAATAACGTCTTAAATCTTCATGGTCTCCGGCAAGGACAAATTCTACTAAATCACCTTCCCACCTAAAAAGAATCCTTGCTTTAATACCCTTTCTA
>JAHIUV010000128.1 GCA_018817035.1 Candidatus Omnitrophota bacterium
ATACTACAAAATAAGCAAGCATAGGAACGCTCAAAATATAAAGATATCGTCTCCGCAAAGATCTGTTTCCTAAAAGACAAATGTAGGAACCATATATAAAAAGACTCCATGAGATAAAAATTCCTCCAAACTTGGTAAAGAAAAATTGCTTTGGTAAATCCGATAATATTTCCTTAAAATTTAACGCTAATCTATTGATAAAAAAATTATTAAAGAAATATTTTAATGGGGCCTCATGAAAACTGCCGTTAGCTTTATGCATATATAGATTTTGAGAGAAATCAACGGTTAGCTCTGTAACATTTCTATAGGAAAGTGCGCCTCTGCCATATAGAAAATTTACCATTCCCTTTTGCCTTATTATCTCCCAGGAACCATATTGATTATGATAAAAAAATAGTAACGGCAGAATAACTATAAGGATACCTGACAATAAAGAAAGCACATTTATATGCGCTTTTCTATAATCTCTTATTATAACTAATGGTAAAAACAACAGTATATAAACCAACGCCTCGTTTCTTATCGTATATGAAACTGCTATAACCAGACCCAACAAAAAATAATAAAAAGGCCTTTTTTCTTTAAGACTTACCCACCCCAGCAATGCTATTAACATTACAAATAGCGAATGGGCTGACGTTGGCCAAAGCAACGTCGAATAGTGCAATAAAGACAAATTAGTACTTACTAATAAAGCTGTATAAAAAGCTATTTTTCTATTAAATAACTTCTTTGCAAATACATACGATACAGGGATCAAAAAAGTTCCCAGGATCGTACTCGCGATTCTTCCTGAAAATTCTATATTTTCCAGAATTAAACTAAAACCAGTTATTACAAAAGGCCAGCCAATAAAATGGCATCCCACAGTTGAAAAATTACCATTAATGAAATCTTTCGCAATTGCAACATAGTGACATCCGTCCCCTTCTGGGAAAAATCTATATCTTAATAAATGAAGTCTCAAGAGAAATGCGGCAACTGTAATTAGAAATAATAAAAAATATTCGCTGCGGAGAATTGTAGATAAATAAGCTTTAAAATTTTTCATATATCCGCTTCATGGCTATTTAGTTCTTCCCTGAATCCCCTGTCAAATATCATCATCAGGTAAGTAAAGATATCGAATGTCAGATTCTTTATAGTCTTTAACTCAAGCATCCTGAAAGGATAATACATTTTACAGAGAGGCTGCATTATCTCCTTTACATTTTCTTTCACTTTTCTATTTGTATATTCTTTAGATCTGGCAGAGTTTGCCCCGACATAGATTATATCAAACCCCTCTCCGAGATTTGCGTATAGCCCCCATACTCTCTTAGGGCATCCCCATAGAGGTGGGTAAAGAGGAGCAGTATAGGATACAATTATCTTTACGGTCTTTCTTCTCAGCATATATCCTTTATCTCCACGGAAGTGTGGCCAAACTGTTGAAGTCTATTGGTCTTTACTTTTATATCGCAGGGATTACAATGTCCAAACCAGTCGCACGAACGAAATCCGTCCTCCAGCTTAAAAGAGATATCCAGTAAGTTTCCTACGGTATTTCTATTTTCATATAGATCGCTGTGACATCTATAAACCGCTCCTGAAGGACCAATAATAAGTTCCGTAGTCTTACACAAGCAGTTTTTCCTGAACCTTCTATCGCAGGCGCCTTCATATCTATATGTGCCGTAGAGTGTACCATCATAATCTCCCAGGAATTCTTTTATCCTGAAATCTATGCCCATTTTTTTGGCCTTATCCTGCGCTTCCAGGATCTCTTCTTTATGTAAGGGGTGCATAACTCCCCATATACCTATACTGAAACCCGCGTCTCTTAGCCTCATTACCTTTGAAAGTGTATCTTTTCTATCCATGACCTCGGGATGATAGCTCACCCTTATAGAAGCGTACGGCGCATTTCTTTTTAACCTGTCAGGATCAAGGCGTTTTATAAACTTTTTTACATCAAACTGTATATTCGTAAGTATATCTATTTTTAACTCGGGCTTTATATTATTAATAATATAAAAAAAATCGGGATGAATGCTTGGCTCTCCGCCCTGAAGTGTAAGAGGCAGATCTTCCCGCGAATCTATTCTATTAAGCGCCTTCACCCATTCCTTGCCTGTTATTACCTTTCCATCAAACGTCCCATTTTCAAAATAATTTATGCAATAACTGCAACGGTAATTACACGAAAACGTCAAAAATACAGCTATATAATTATATAATTTTGGAATAATAATATCTTTCATTTAAAAAAGCTTTACATTTCAGCATTGCTAAAGTGTAAAGCAAAATCCTTATATATAATTAACGTGCATGGGCACAGGACCCGGATTATCTTCTAATTTAGCGTTACCGTGTTTTAAATCCCATAAAAATTCATTGACCTTTTCCTGAAGGCACAATGTCCCGCACATGTTTCTAGCGTCAAATTTATCCGAAGCAATAAAATCCATGACCTCCCAGTAACGCTCGCTCTTCCACAGCTCTTTAAAAGACGTATCGACAATGTTACCTATGTGGTATCTTTTATACCTATTGTGAAAAAACGGACCACACGGTGCTACAAGGCCTGAACCCGAAAACTGTGTTATAAAAGGTGCGCCGTAGCAGCGTATATATCTACGTTTTCCGTAAGCAAGGATCTTAGACCATTTCACCTTCACAAGGCACCCATCATCCGAATAGGCCTCTGCCTCTTTTAATATATCCAATAGCTTCTCGTAGGCTTTGTAATCTACTCCCAGCCGGCCTTTTTCATCATCGCTACAATGTTTTATGACTACATAGTCAAATCCTAACTCTTTACCCAGCTTTACGGTGGGGATGATCTGGTCTTTAAAATCAGGTAAAAGCACCATCTGCAATCCCAGAGTCACATCGAGATTTTTTTTCTTCTTTACTTCCACGCATCTTTTAATAATATCTACCGTCTTATAAAAGCAATCTTTCGTGCACCCCATGATAGCCGCGTATCTATCAGGGTCTCCGGCTGAGACATTAAATCTCAAATACGTAAGAGCAGGCAGTATTTCTTCCAGAGCGTCTTCCTTTAGAAGATATCCATTGGTGCCAAGCGCCATATCCAGGCCGTTTGAGCGGCCTCTTTTTATCGCATCATATATATAAGGCGAGCACGTGCTTTCCCCGTCGCTCACAAAACTTATAGCCTTCACTCCTATTTCAGCAGCATCATCCAGAAACCTGAAGATAACGTCTTTCGTCATCCTCTTCTCGTCATTCTCCTGCAGCTGGCCGTAACAGTAAACGCACCTGTAAGTGCATCGTCTGGTAAGAGCACAGTCAATGGTAATAGGCGCGATTCTTTCACCCCTGAGCCAGGCCTCTACCCTTTCCCTGTGCCAGTTTAATTTATGGCTATCCAGCATTAATTTATTCATCGGACTTCCTTCATGGATGACGTTTTCGTGATACATTGTCAGCAGTAAAACTTTTATCTTTGAGTTTTTCTTTTCGGCTAATATATATGTCTCTAACCAATGTGAAGTAATCCAGTGCGATACGTAAAAAATTGGATAATGTAACAGCCTTTGAATCGCCCGCTTTTCTCTTCCCGAGGCTGTAAGGCACCTCTGCGAATAAATGCCCTCTTTTTACAGCTCTTACCAGTATATCTGTCTGAAAAAAGAAACTAAAGCTACGATGTTCAAGCTCTTTTAAGATCGACTTTCTATAAAGCATTGTCCCGTTTGTATAGTTAAAATGCGTCCCGAAGGTAAAGTTTACTACGCTAAGATAGATACGTGAAAGGATATTTCTAAAGACTGACCTGACGCGCTTATTATAGACAAATGGGACTACTATATCCACATCGTTTAGAAGTTTTAAATAACGCAATATCTCGCGCGGGTCATTTTCATTGTCCCCTGGTAAAAGTGTTACGATCCCTCCCCTGGCACTATCAATACCGTCCCAGAATGACGCTCCATAACCATGTGGACTCTCATGATTAACAAGGCGTATTCTTTCTTTTTCCTTAGCTATTAAGTCTATCACCAGTGTCGAAGTCCGATCTGTGCTTCCGTCATTTATAACGACTATCTCCCCGTCTATTTTGAGATCATTAAATGCCTTCAGTGTATTGCTGATGGCTAAAATAATATTTTTCTCTTCGTTTAAAGCCGGCATGACTACGCTTAAAAAAGGATTTTCCGCCATTTCTAAAAAGGTCCTTTAAATTCAGTATCTATTACTTCTTTTTTTCTTCTGGAAAACTTTGGTTTTTTTCCTGATATCATTCTCTTCGCCGCATAAACGATATCTTCCCAGCCAGGGTAAAAGATCTTTTCTAATTCCACGCTCGTAGGCGCAGGCGTATCTTTAAGAGCGATCCTGGCAACAGGTGACTTCAGATATTTAAAAGTCTCTTCTGCGGCCAGCGCAGCTATTTCAGCTGACACGCCGCAATTCTTCCAGCTCGTATCAGCTACGATAAGCCTTCCTGTCTTCCTGATGGAAGCGAAAATCTTATTTTTATCCAGCGGCTTTATGGTCCTGAGATCTATTACTTCAGCGTCAATGCCGCACTTTTTAAGATTACCGGCTGCTTTTATTGATTCCGACACCATCTGGGACGTCGCAACTATAGTCACGTCTTTTCCTCTTCTTACAAGTCTTGCTTTTCCCAGCGGGATTTTATAGAAACGCTCTGGCACTGCGCCTTTACGTTTATACAGACTGCGATGCTCTATGAAAATAACAGGATTCCCGTCCATGACGCTTGATATAAGGAGTCCCTTGGCGTCATAAGGCGTAGCAGGCATGACAACTTTCAGTCCGGGCATATGCGCGAAAAGCGACTGAAGGCTCTGTGAATGCTGGGCTCCCTGACCCCATCCGCGTCCTACGATAGTCCTTATGGTTATATTGACAGGACTTTCGCCACCGGACATATAGTTCCACTTGGCCGCGTGATTCATTATCTGATCAAAGGCGTAAAACATAAAATCCATTCTCTGGTGCGTCATTATAGGTCTCATGCCGCAGAGAGACGCCCCTATGGCTACCCCGGTAATGGCGTTTTCCGAAATCGGTATTTCGAACACGCGCTTTTTACCAAACTCCTCGGAAAGATTCGCAGTAGACCCGAAAACCCTTCTTGGGTCATCCACTCCGAGACCCATTATAAAAACGCTTTTATCTCTTTTCATAAGCTGCGTAAGAGCCTGATTTATCGCCTGAGCATAAGTAATAATACTTTTTCTATTGCTCATTATAGACACCTTCGTAGATCTCACTACATCCAGGAAATGGGCTTTTCTCCGCGAAAAGCACTGCCTTTTCTAAATCCGCTTCTATGGATCTTTTTATTGAGTTAATAGCTTCGGGGTTGATCATTTTCTTTTTTAGAAGGACTTTGCCGAAAGAGCTTAGCGGGCATCTATCTATCCACTTATCCATCTCTTCTTTAGTCCTGTAGCCCGCCTCAAGGTCAAAATAAGGCCCCACGTGCTCCAGCCATCTATAAGTCCTGCATTCGATAAAAGCAGGTCCCCTGCCTCTACGAGCCTCATTAATAAGTTTTTTCGATGTCCTGAAGACCTCCAGGACATTATTACCGTCTATCCGGACGCCCGGGATACCGTAGATCGCCACCCTTTTATAGATATTATCCCTGGCCTGCCTGGTAAGCTGATGAGAATACGTGGCGTAAAAATTATTTTCGCATATAAAAATGATAGGGAGCTTTTTCAGTGCGGCAAAATTCAACGTTTCCTGAAAAATCCCTTCCTCGCACGCTCCATCTCCGAAAAATACGATAGATACCCTTTTATCTTTCTTCATGTCGGAGGCAAGAGCCGTACCCGCCGCTATGGGCATAACACCTCCGACCAAAGCAGAGGTCCCCATAAAATTCACTTGTCTGGACACGATATGCATGGAGCCGCCTTTGCCCCTGGAACACCCTGTCTTTTTGCCGTAGAGCTCGGCGAATAGCTTCTTAATACTTCCTCCTTTTGCCAGGTACGCTCCGTGGCTTCTGTAGCTTGAAAAAACATAATCTGAGGGTTTGAGATTTTCGCATACGCCTGAAGCCACGGCTTCTTCTCCGGTATATAAATGCGTGGGGCACCGCATCTTTCCCTCAGGGTAAAGTTCCGCAATCTTACCTTCTACCATCCTTATCCTGAGCATGTTCTTAAAAAGGGACAGGGACGTCTTTTTGTCCACCGTGGAAATATATTTATTTAAAATTCTAAAGAGTTTTTTATCCATTATTTAAGTTTTTTAGCCAGCATTGTCTTTATATTATAATATCGTATATCGTTCAAGGGGTCTAGTATCCTGCCATCCCTAAACGCCCTGACGAGATCCCTGATCGCTTCTTCCACGGAATGCCGCGCTTTAAAGCCTATCTCTTTTTTAATCCTCTCGGATGAAATATGATAAGACCTTGCGTCGTCCGTTGGAGAAAACTTCACTTTTACATTTTCGCCCACCGCGTCCCTGACCATGCGCGCTATATCTTTTACCA
>JAHIUV010000129.1 GCA_018817035.1 Candidatus Omnitrophota bacterium
ATAATCTATAGTCTTTCCGGTCTGGGCGACATTAACCCCATATTTATTTGTAATAAACATCTCCACAAATACCCTGTATCCGTACCTATCAGCGTAAAACTCTTCTAATTCCATCTCCTCCCTCAACGCGCGCGACAGGTCACTATCTATCAACTCACTCATAAAAGGTTCTATCTCTTCTTTAGGCGCGAAAATCCAGCTTTTATCTTTATCGGCAATGTATTGCTCTAAGTTATCTAAACTGTCAAACTCCGCGTTCGACATCAGAAGAGCCTCTCTTATATCGAGGTCAAAGGAATAGACCTGGAGTTGCTCGATCCTATGGTAAATATACCTGTCCATCTTATCGAGTATCTCAGAGGCCAAAGATACCGACCCGCCGCCTATAGACTTCTCCAACGCTTCCTGGCTGGCGGTAAGGGATATATAACCAACGACCCCCACAGAGATAGAGACCAATAAAAAACCTAAGATCAATTTTTGATTTATCTTCATCGCTCACCTTGAGGCTAACTTCCTGTTTTCCCGCAATATTCAGGGGCAGGGGAGTTACTTCAGGTATATTGAAATCACCTTTTCCCAGAGGCCCTGGGATTTAAGGATCATCTCTACGACTTCCCGGACAGCGCCTTTGCCGCCGTATTTTTGAGTAGTGTAATGGCTTAAGGCTTTAGCTTCAGCCACGGCATTCGGAGGGGTAATAGCAAGTCCTGCTCTTTTTATTATAGATATATCCAGAAGGTCGTCACCCATGAAACAAACGTCCTCGTCCTTCATCCTGAATTTCCTAAGGACCTTCTGATAGACCTTTAATTTATAGTGATTTGAATATACGGCCGCTACACGCATATCACGGGCGCGTTTTACGACCGCCCTGGTCTTTTTAGCCGTAATAATGACTGTCTTTATGCCTGCCTTGTAAAGAAGGTATATACCCAGCCCGTCATTTACGTTAAACAATTTTAGTTCGTCGCCGAAGTTATCGTAAACTATGCGTCCGTCGGTAAGGACTCCGTCAACGTCAAGTATCAATAGCTTTACTTTTTTGGCTCGTTCTTCTATCATATCAGCCCTGCCTTCAACAGGTCCTGCACATCCACGAGGCCTATCGCTCGGCCTTTTTCATCCACTATAGGGAGTTCATCGATCTTATATTCACGCAAAATCCTGAGAGCTTCTACCGCAAGGCGGCCTTTTATTAACGCCTTTGGGTTTTTAGTCATGACTTCATCTACTTTTTCCTTCGCAAGGTCCCTGCCTTCCTCTAAATGCCTTCTCAGGTCCCCGTCGGTAAAAATGCCTTTTAGTTTCCCTCTCGAGTCCACTATCGTAGCGCTTCCTGCCCTGGCAGAGGTTATCTTTAAAAGCACATCTTTTACTTTTGCGCCTTCTCTCACTATGGGATTGGACGCGCCTTTTCGCATTATATCCTCGACCTTTAAAAGGAGCCGCTTACCGAGATTCCCCCCGGGATGAAGAAAGGCAAAATCTATTTTTTTGAACTTTCTTTTATCAATAAGAGCGGCGCAAAGCGCGTCTCCCATCGCGAGCATAGTGGTCGTACTCGCCATAGGCGCCAGGCCCAGGGGACAGCCTTCTTTTTTAATGGAAACATCCAGAACAGCGTCACTGTTTTTCGCGAGTGTCGAACGCGTATTGCCGGTTATAGCGATCAGGTCAGCGCCTATCTTTTTTATATTAGGGATAAGCCTTACGACCTCTTCAGTTTCTCCGCTCTTCGAAAGGGCGATTACCACGTCTTTATTCCTCAATCGTCCCAGATCGCCATGGATCGCTTCCGCGGGATGAAGCCACAGGCTGGGCGTGCCGGTCGAGGCAAGCGTCGCGGACAGCTTAATTCCTATGATACCGGCCTTTCCCATGCCCGTCACTACCACACTGCCCTTGCACGCGAACATCATATTAACAGCTTTCTCAAAATCCTTGTTTATCCTGGGAATAAGCAGTCTTATTGAATCTGATTCTATTTTTAAAACCTGCTTCGCGAGTTTTTTCAGCATCTGGCGACTCCGTCTATTTTTTTTACATCATTTAATAATTTTTCCAGCGTCTTAAGGTCGATCATATTGGGGCCGTCGCAGGGGGCTTTGTCCGGGTCTTTATGGACTTCCAGGAATAATCCCTCGCATCCCATTGCCACAGCGGCGCGAGAAAGCCCGGTGACAAATTTTCGCTCTCCTCCGGATACCGTGCCTTTTCCTCCCGGCAGTTGGACGCTGTGAGTCGCGTCATAGATAACAGGGTAACCAAACTGACGCATTATGTCCAGTGACCGCATATCGCTTACGAGATTATTATACCCAAACATTGTTCCTCGTTCGGTAATAATGATATTGTCGTTTCCCGCGGACTTTATCTTTTCTATGATGTTGCCTATATCCCACGGCGCTAAAAATTGCCCTTTTTTAACATTAACGATCTTACCCGACTTCGCTACCTCTGCTATGAAATCCGTTTGTCTGCACAAAAAAGCCGGTATCTGTATGATATCCAGGACCTTTTTCGCCTTTTCAAGCTCTATCCTGCAATGAACATCGCTCAAAACCGGGACACCCACATCTTTTTTGATCTTATCCAGTATTCCCAGGCCTTCATCTATCCCCGGGCCTCTGTACGACCCCGCGCTTGAGCGGTTCGCTTTGTCATAACTTGATTTAAATATAAAAGGCACGTCCAGTTTTTTGCATAACTCTTTGATCTCCGCGGCGTGCGTCACGGCATGCTTCTCGCTCTCTATCACGCATGGCCCGGCAATAAGGACCAGTGGATTCTTTCTTCCGATTTTTATATTATTTAACTTTATCTCTTTCATGGCGTTTTATAAAAAACTTAACTGTTTTAAGCCCTTGATCAGGTCAGTCGCCTTGATCAGGTCTTCGGGTGTGTCTATGCCTACTGTATCGTGCTTCGTTTCCACGACCTTTATCCTGTAACCATTCTCCAGCGCCCTCAGCTGCTCCAGCTTTTCTATTTTTTCGAGCGGAGACTGGGGCAGGCTCTTGAACGTAAAAAGAAAATCCTTGCTGTACGCGTAAAGGCCTATATGCTTATAATGATCACCTTTTATTTTATGTCCGTTATTTATAGAGCGCGGCTTGTAAGGTATGACAGACCTTGAAAAATACAGCGCGTAACCCTTCCTGTCAATAACTACTTTTACGACATTCCTGTCAAAAAGCTCAGTCTCATCTTTGATCTTATGGCAAAGCGTAGCCATCTGCGCGTCTTTGTCCTTGACGAGAGAGTTTACCACATCGTCTATCATGGATGGATGGATAAGAGGCTCATCAGCCTGAATATTTACCACGATATCCGCCTCGATCGAAGAGGCGACTTCCGTAAGCCTGTCTGAGCCGCTCTTATGCGCTTTTGAAGTATATATGACTTTAGCGCCAAAACCTTTTGCTGAGGCATATAT
>JAHIUV010000130.1 GCA_018817035.1 Candidatus Omnitrophota bacterium
GGCTTGTAAGGTATGACAGACCTTGAAAAATACAGCGCGTAACCCTTCCTGTCAATAACTACTTTTACGACATTCCTGTCAAAAAGCTCAGTCTCATCTTTGATCTTATGGCAAAGCGTGGCCATTTGCGCGCCTTTATCCTTAACAAGAGAGTTTACCACATCGTCTATCATGGATGGATGGATAAGCGGCTCGTCAGCCTGAATATTTACTACGATATCCGCCTCGATCGAAGAGGCGACTTCCGTAAGCCTGTCTGAGCCGCTCTTATGCGCTTTTGAAGTATATATGACTTTAGCGCCAAAACCTTTTGCTGAGGCATATATGCGTTTATCATCAGTCGCGATTATAAGGTCTCTCAGGGATTTTGATTTCTTGGCGTTTTCCCATGTATGCTGGATAACAGGCTTCCCGCAGAGATCAGCCAAAAGCTTTCCCTCGAACCTGATAGAACCAAACCTAGCCGGTATAACTCCTACAGCTTCCATAAATATCCTCTTTCTGTTGTTTCTAAAAATGTCATTGCGAGCGAAACAATCTCTAAGATAACTTCTCGACTCTGTCCCGATACTTCGGGACTCCGCTCGAAGAATATTGTTCGAGCTTGCCCCGTACCAAAATCAAAGATTTTGTACGGGGCTTGTCGAGAACATTCTCGCAATAATACCTTACCTCAACCCCGCCAAAAGTTCCTTTTGTGTCACAACAGCAGTACCAACCTTACCCACTACTATTCCCGCCGCAAAATTTGAGATCCGCGCCGCATGCGCCATGTCAGCGCCGGAGGCGAGCGCCAGAGTAAAAGCCCCTATAACAGTATCACCGGCGCCTGATACATCAAAAACATCACGCGCGAATGTCGGAATATGCGTAACGCGGCCTTTTTCCTCAAAAAGCCGCATACCGTGTTCGCCAAGGGTTATCAGCACAGCTTTGCATTTTAATTTTCCAAGCAATGCTTTGCCTATCTTAACAATACTATCACTGTCGACACCTTGCGGCTTTATCCCGACTGCCTGGGCTGCCTCGTGGCAATTCGGCGTAATAGCCGTAACGCCTTTATAATAGTGAAAATGTTCCTCTTTGGGATCCACTGTCACGATTCTTTTATATCTCTTCGCCATCTTTAAGATCTCATGTAAAAGCTCAGGAGTAACAACACCTTTACCATAATCCTCTATTATAATAGCATCTATATCTTTTATTATTCCCCTTACATAACTGATGATCCTGCCTATAATCCCGGAGGATAATACCTCTTTTTTCTCTTTATCTATCCTAACGACCTGCTGATGATGCGCGATAACCCTTGTCTTAAGAGTAGTCGGCCTTTCCTCATCGACTATAATACCCTGTATATTTATTCCTTTTTTTCTCAACTCTTCCGTAAGGGTCCTGCCTCTTTCATCCTTTCCGATTACCCCGGTCAAATATACCTTTCCCCCGAGCGCGTGTATATTATTGGCTACATTAGCGGCTCCGCCGGGTATAAAAGACTCTGACTTTACCCATACGACAGGGACAGGGGCTTCGGGTGATATCCTCGATACCTCTCCCCATAAAAATTCATCCAGGATAAGATCGCCTATTACCAGGACATTTGCCTTGGAAAATTTTGATATGATCTTTTTAAAATTTTCTTTCCTCATATTTTCTCCGTGACTGCCTGCGCTAATAGCGGGATCATTATTTCATGATGCCCTATGATAGTATAACCCAAACCGCCGGAACTTACAGGGCGCTTTACCACGTTCTGGAACGGCCTGTAATGATTCACCATGTCAAAATTACAGGCTGTAAAATTCTTTACCTTATGGCCTAAGTTCCTGGCAACATTCAGCGCTTTTAAAAATACCTCCGGCAGTATTACGGACGAACCTATATTCAATATTACCCCGCCGTCACCCAGGCCTGAAACCGTTTCTATGAAATTACGAAAATCCCTTAATGACGCCTCGCCTAAATTCGCTCCGTCACAGCTGGGATGCTGATGTATAATATCGGTGCCTATCGCGACATGTACCGTCGCTGATATATTATGTTCGACAGAGCTATATAAAAGGCTTTTATCCCTGAAACGCAATTTTTCTTCCCTGATCACCCGGCCTATTGCCCGGCCCGCGCCGATCTCCCGCTCCACCGCCTCACCCATCGCGCCGTTCAGATATAAAGGTATCTCTTCCGCCATGCCAAAACTCCCGTCTTCCAGCGCCTCTTCGACATCCTCCGAGGTCTTGCCGACAAGCGCTATCTCGAAATCATGGATAGCGCCTGAACCATTCAAGGCGATCGCGGTGATCACATTATTCTTTATAAGATCTATTATAACGGGATTAAGCCCGCATTTGATCACATGAGAACCCATCATCGCTATCACCGGTTTTTTCTTCTTACGGGCCGAAACAATAGCGTCGACTAACTGCCTAAAACTATTGCCGATGAGAATATCAGGCAGGGAATCATAGAACTCGGAAAAGCTAATACCTTTAGCGGGGACTTTCGCGAAGTCCCGGTATTTAACCTTGCTCTTCCTTTTAGATATGGGATAGGTCTTTAATTTAGCTAAATCTATGTCTATCTTATCTTTAGGCATAGTGTATTCTATCATTGCTCCTTTTTACTGTCAAGGTTCTCTATTTTCTGAAGGGTTATAGTAACACTTCCAACGAACGGGATGCCTTTAGTGATCATTAAAAGAGGTATGCGCTTCTCATCAGCGGAAAACCACATAGTGGCTCTTGCCTTCCTTTTTATTTTACCCTGGAACCACGGGAGAGGCTCTACCATGAACGCCTCCCATTCTCCCACATCCTTTATCTTTATAAAATTCTTGCTATGCACTTTGGCTTCCAGGAGATAATTCTTCTCATCCAGGTTCACGTCCGCGAATACGGATGTTCCGACATCGGCGTCCTGCAACCTCAGGTAATACATGCAGCTCAGGACATCCTGGA
>JAHIUV010000131.1 GCA_018817035.1 Candidatus Omnitrophota bacterium
CAGTAGTTATCGTAGGTCCAGGACAATATCATTCCCGCCAGGCTTTTCGATCCTCACAGAATCTTTTTTTATGAGAACGAGTTTTCCGCCCAGGACAGCGTCGCCTTCCCTGACTATCCTGTCGTTTATAATAGCCCATTTGTCATCCGGCCCATACACTATACCGTTCAGTATGATGGGGTTTGCCGTATTTGTCGTATTGCGGTCCAATAAGGTCCGCGCGGATACTTTTGCGGGTTTGGGCATAACGACCGCGGAGGAAGCTTTTTTCGAATCGACCTGCCGCGTCAAATACCTGTATAAAAACACAGACCCAAAAAGCGAGGCTATGACAGCCAGTGAAGCGATGACCACGAACATCCATTTCGCTTCCGAAGAGGGGATAGGGCTCGACGGAACAGGCGCCGCGCCGGAAACCTCGCGCGTCCCGGAGCCACTTAACATATCTGCCGCGACATCCTGACTTTTCCTGCCTGACTCTTTCCTGGCTTTCTTGATAGCGTCACTTATTATGCTCATTCAAAAATACCCTCTATTTCCCTGGCGCATTTTTTTACCATGGCGCCGTCTATATTTTTCTTTTCATGCGCGTATCCCGCGAGAAGCGATTTATCGCATACAATATTTATCAGCCTGGGCACGCCGTGCGTATACTTAAAGATCTCATCTATCGCTGATTTATCGAAAATCAGGCTCTCATCATCCGCGCCGGCAACCTTGAGCCTGTGCAGTATATAAGCCTGGATCTCACATCTTTCCAGCGGCAGCATATGGTACCTTATGGCTATTCTTTGCCTGAGCTGGGCGAGTTCCCTGGACGCGAGTTTTTCCTTTAGTTCAGGCTGGCCCACAAGTATTATCTGCAGTAATTTTTCTTTTTCAGTCTCAAGGTTAGAGAGCAGCCTGATCTGTTCAAGGAGGGAGGATTTAAGGTTCTGCGCTTCGTCGACTATTAAAACAGCGTTATTATTACGCTTCAACTGCTCAAGGAGAAACCTGTTCAGCTCATTGAGCATCGTAAGCTTGTTTTTATTTTTAAGCTGGATACCGAAATCTTCCACAATAGCCTGCAAGAGCTGTATCTCTGAAAGGTTGGAGTTTAGTATAAAGGCTGTTTTTGTATGTTCGTCGAGAGTATTGAGGAGGGCCTTGCAGATAGTGGTCTTGCCTGTGCCTATGTCGCCCGTGATCTCAAGAAACCCCATACGTTCCTCGATCCCGTACTGCATATGGGAAATAGCCTCCTGATGCTTTTTGCTGAGATACAAAAAGTTAGGGTCAGCCGTAACACTAAAAGGTTTTTCTTTTAACCCAAAAAATTCAAGATACATATTACCTGAAATTATAACACACCCCAACCCCACAGACAAGCAATGTTACGTCATGTCATTGCGAGCGTAGCGAAGCAATCCCGTAACTTCACAAACATACAATGTATGTTTGTGAAGTTACGGCAAAAAGGTAACCGGTGAGTTATCGGGGGTACTTTAAAGCTTTTACCAGGCACAAATATCCTTCGAGCGGAGCGAAGCGTAGTCGAGAAGCACGCTCAGAAAGTTCTCGACTCGTTTCACTCGCTCGAACAATATTGATACGCCACCCCCGTTGACTCACCGGTTACGCAAAAAGCAACATTACACTTGAAAAACAGCCCCATATACACTATACTATTATTGACTTATCAATAGGAGGGATAATAAGATGTGGAAGGGCATAAGCAAAAGGAAATTTCCCAGGGCTAACTACCCCTGCAAGATCACCATTAAAAGAAAAGACCAGGCTGAAAGCATATCAACACATACTGAAAATATAGGCGTCGGAGGTATCTGCGTAATATTGTCCAATGACCTCGGCATATTCGCGCCTGTGGAAATAAACCTGGACCTGCTTGATGGACAGCCGGCTATAAACTGTGACGGTGCTATCGTATGGATAGTAAAGAGAAAACAGGACAGTTCCTCGAGCGCCTACGACACCGGTATAGAATTTACCACTATCGCCAGGGATGACGCTGACAGGATCAACGATGTAGTGGAAAAAACACTTAAAGAGGTATAAGGCATGGACGAGAATCGAAGGGACTTTCCCAGGTTTGAATTATCCGGTCCGTTGCGATACCAGAGAAAGGGCTCGCAAATATTCGGCAATTCCATGGGGAAAGATATAAGCTCCAGCGGCATTGGCTTTGCCTCAGATGAGTTCTTTCCTGTCTCTACCCAGTTAGTTTTTGAGGTCCAGCACCCAAAGTCTTTTGATTTCATAAAGGCAGTAGGTGAAGTAGTCTGGATCACCAGTAAAAGATACTCCGAGAAATACGAAGTAGGAGCAAGATTCCTAGGCCCTCCTGTAACAGCTTAATTCCCATAAATCATAAAAGGGGACGTCCCATAAAGGGACACCCCACCTTGACAAAGCCGCTATCGACAGGTATACTTTTTATCACTATGGCTGGAAGAAAACAAAGACACAATATACATAAGGTAGTAGCGCTGTTAAAAGTGCTTAACCAGGATAAGAGATATAACCCTGAGTCGTATTCTTTTGTCATGGCAAGCTTAGGCTTTACATCTAAAAAGCTTAAGAGGCGCGGCCATCTGACCGGTCAGGAACTCTCAGAGGGAATAAAAGACTACGCCATAGAGCAGTTCGGCCCCATGGCAAAGTCAGTATTGGGGCATTGGGGCATAAAAAATACCGGCGATTTCGGCGAAATAGTCTTTAACATGATAGACGCCGGCTTACTGGGCAAGACCGAACAGGATTCAAAGCAAGATTTTGATGGTCTTTACGACTTCAAGACAGTCTTTGAAGAAAATTTCAAATACACCCTCCATTAATCCCCTTAACTTTACAAAACTGCAATGCACTGTTGTGAAGTTAAAGTAACTTTCCTAAAATTTATCTTGAATATCCCCCGGAGTTATACTACAATAACTACTGAAATGAAAAAAGTCCTCCTGATTTTACTTTTTGTGTTCCCAATGTTAATTGTCCCCGCGCAATGCGAAGATATGGAAGTGCGTTCCAGGGTCATAAGCGTAAGTTCTGACTTTGAGTTCTTTATTATAGCCGCCGGAGAAAAAGATAATATAGAAATAGGCGACGGTTTTATTGTCCATAGAGACGGGGAAAAGATAGCAAGCGCTCATATAATAGAGGTCAGGCCTGAGGTCTCAGCGGCAGAGATACTTGACATAAAAGACGGCGGCGAAATAATAGAAGGCGATTCCGTACTGCTTGTCAAAAAGATCGGCGCGGAAACCGCTGTTAAACAGCCTGATAAATTACAGGTGACCAGGGCAGGAGATGCTATAAGCGCGGAAATAGCCGCGGACGCGAAGACCACGTTTTCTTATACCATGGCCGTGCTGAAAGAAAACGGCTATTCCGTTACTTCTTCGAACAGGGGCATAGGCGCGATCCTGGCATCTAAGCCCATAGACATGTCCATACTAAAAGAATTATGGGCAGACGCGTTCGCCGCTATAGGGCATAACCTGGTGGTATCCATAGAAATAAAGGACAGGCAGGGCCGCTCGACCTTGACAGCGTCATCGTTCAAAGAACATTTCAAAAAAAATAAGCACGTAAAGCAAAGCGTGATGAAAAACTCCAGATACTACAAAGAACTGACAGACTTGATCCATAAAATAAAAGAACGTTCGGAATATTGAGAAAAGAAAAAAACAACAAAGCTTTAAAGGCGATATACAGGTCGTTATATGGTCATTACGGCCCCAGGCACTGGTGGCCCGGAGACACAAAATTAGAAATAATAGTAGGCGCCATTCTCACGCAGAACACCGCGTGGACTAACGTCGAAAAAGCCGTTAAGAACCTGAAAAAAGAAAAAGTATTAACAGTAAAGAAACTCTCGTCGATCTCTGAAAAAAAGCTCTCGAGGCTCATAAGGCCCGCCGGTTATTACAATATAAAAGCGCGGAGAATAAAAAATTTCCTGCGCTTCCTTAACAACTTTTACGGCGGAAACATAAGGCGGATGTTCAGGACAAGAACAGACAGCCTTAGGAATGAGCTTTTGGCGGTAAACGGTATAGGGCCGGAAACAGCCGACAGTATCCTGCTATACGCCGGGGAAAAACCTGTATTCGTGGTAGACGCTTACACAAAAAGGATATTCTCAAGGCACGGCTACATAAAAGAAAGCGCGAATTACGACGAAGTTCAGGAATTTTTCCTGAAAAGATTACCCTTGAATGCGGGCATGTTCAATGAATTTCATGCCCTGATAGTAGAATTAGGCAAAAAACTGTGTAGAAGAAAAAAACCTTTATGTAACATATGTCCAATACGGAGGAAGAAAAAATGACTGAAGAACAGGCACAAAAACCGGAAGAAGTAAAAAAAGAAGAAGCGCCTCAGGTAGCCCCACAAGAGACAGCGCCAAAACAGGCAACACCCCCGGCAGCTTCGCGGGAAGCGACTCCAAAAGAAGCAGTCCCTTCGGCGGCAGTTCCACAGCCGGCAGCGGAAAAACAGGCGGCTCCCGAGAAAAAAGCTCCTGAAGTCGTCCCAAAACCAGCGAATTGCATGAAGTGCAATAAAAGACTACAGAGAAAAGTCTGCTATTACAGGGACAATGGTTATTATTGCAGCAAAAGATGCTGGAGATTGTCAAAAGAAAAGACAGACCCGAAAAAAGGCGCTTAATCATATGATAGAGGAACGCCGCAGGCACAATAGGATAAAGAGACAGCTACCACTGAAAATAGCTGATAATACCTTTGATATCATAACAGAAACCGTGGATATCAGCCCTACGGGCATATACTGCCGGGTCACAAGACTCCTGCCGTTAATGTCCAAGATAGAGGTGATACTTCTCGTACCCGCGAAAAACAGCGGAAATGACGCTAAAAAAATACGCTGCAAAGGCGCAGTGGTAAGGACAGAGCCTATAATACTGGAAAATACCGACAAGGCGCATTATAATATGGCCATATTCTTCACCGAAGTGTCAAAAAAAGACCAAAAAGTGATAGAAGAATATGTGCAGTCCTCGGGCAACCCAAGCGAAATAGGCATAGAAGTAACGAATAACTGATATGGGTAAGGCTAAAAAGCCTAAACAAGTAAAACTCGTAGTCGGAATACTGGCAAAGGATAAAAAACTCTTCGATATCGTCGAGGAGTTTCTTACTGATAAGTTCGGCGAGATCGACTACAGAAGCCCTGTGATAGATTTTACTTATAGCGACTATTATAAAAAAGAGATGGGAGAGCCGTTAAAAAAGAGGTTTATTTCCTTTAAAAAACTTATTTCTCCCGAAGCCCTGCCAAAGATCAAAACGCTTACAAACTCCCTTGAAAATAAATTCAGCCAAAAAGATAACAGCGAGCTCAAGAGACGCGTAAACCTGGATCCCGGGTATATATCAGACTCTAAATTCGTACTAGCGACCACTAAAGACTATTCTCACAGGCTATATTTAAGTAAAGGTATATACGCGGAGATCACGCTAACCTGGAGAAAAGGGGGATTCCAGCCCCTTGACTGGACTTACCCCGACTACAGGACAAAAGACTATATAAATACCCTAAGCACCATAAGAAACGCCTTAACTTCACAAAACTGCAATGCACTGTGAAGTTAAGGCCTAATATAAGGTAAAATGCGAGATAATAAAGCCAAAGAATACTCAAGACAAAGGCATAAACTGGCGCTAACCGGCATTTTATTCCCGTTAGCCATATTATCTTTGTTTATAATCACCGGCTTACCGCCATATATCAGACAAATATCCTCGCTGGCATCACCCAACGACTACATAAACCTCATAGCATTCTCCGTGATAATGAGCGCTATTTATTATTTATCCATGTCGGGCCTGAGTTATTATTCAGGTTTCGCGCTCGAGCATAGGTTTTCACTCTCGAACCAGACGCTCGGGGAATGGATAAAAAAAGAGGCCAAAACCGCCGCGATATCCGTTATTATCGGTACGCCGCTCATAATTTTACTTTATACCTTTATAAGATACAGCCCCGTTGAATGGTGGCTGCTGACAGCGATATCATGGTTCCTGGCATCTGTTTTGTTGGCAAAATTCGCGCCTATAGTCATAGTCCCGCTTTTTTATAAATACTCACCCATAAAGAATAAAGCCCTAAAGGACAAACTCTTAAACCTCGTATCCAGGGCAGGCTTTAAAGCCGACGACGTATACGAAATAAACATAAGCAAAGACACAAAGAAGGCCAATGCCGCGCTAATGGGCCTTGGCAGGCAAAAGAGAATAGTGCTTTGCGATACGCTTCTGGAAAATTTCAGCGAAGACGAGATAGAATCAGTGATGGGGCACGAACTCGGCCATCATAAACTTGATCATGTGCCAAAACTGATCTTGTTCGAGGGGCTGTCGACGCTCTTGATATTTTATCTTGCCAATATTATATTTCTCCACCTTCATAATGCCCTGGGTTACGCGAGGCTAGCCGACTTTGAATCATTGGTACTTATATACGCCGTGATCTGCGCCCTGGGCATATTTATACTTCCGTTACGGAACGCGTTCTCAAGGATACTGGAAAAAGAAGCGGACGCGTTTGCCCTGAACATAACAGGTAATAAAGCAGCTTTTATATCCACAATGAAAAAATTAGCGGCGCAGAACCTGGCAGACCCTGATCCCGGAAAATTCTATGAGATCACGCTCTACAGCCACCCGCCCATATCAAGGAGGGTATCCTTTGCAGAATCTTTCAAAAATATATCTTAAAAGACTGGTCGATTGGACGTCCGCGGAAAAAATAAATGAAGCCCTCGCGGATCTCTGGCAAAAAATGTCCGAAGAAGCGCCGCAAATAAAAAAAGACGAGTTCATGGCGATCAAACTCAGCTTCGGCGAAGAGGAAACATCGGGATACATAAAATCAGAGTGGCTGGCAAGCCTCCTAAAACTGCTGAAAGAAAAAACCGAAAACCTGTTTTTCGTAGAAACTAACACGCTTTATCGCGAAAAAAGGTCAAATTCTGTCGGGCACTTATACGTGGCATCCGCCCACGGGTACGACATAAAAACCACCGGGATACCCGTAATAATAGCCGATGGGCTCAAGGGCCGCGAAGGGCAATATGTGCCTATACGCGGGATCCATTTTGAAAATGTCAAAATAGCAAAGACCTTTTGCGAGATAGACTCAATGGTCTGCCTGTCGCATGTAACCGGGCATATGCAGTCAGGATTCGCGGGAGCCTTAAAAAATCTCGGAATGGGCTGTGCTTCCCGCGCGGGAAAACTCCTGCAGCATTCCAGGACCCTGCCCGAGATATCCATAGAGAAATGCACCGGCTGCGGAGCGTGTATGAAGATCTGCCCATCAAACGCGATAGGGCTTAAAAAGAAAAAAGGCATCCTGGTAAAAGAAAGGTGCATCGGATGCGGAGAATGCACTGTGGCCTGCGAAGCGGGCGCCATCGAGATAAAATATGACGAAAACGTTGTAAAGTTCCAGGAAAAAATGGTAGAATACGCATTAGGGGCAAAAAAGGCTATCGGCCCTAAAATAACTTACATAAACTTTTTATACAACATGACAAAAAATTGTGATTGTATGTCAAAGAATGAGCCATCCATGACCCCTGACATAGGCCTGATAGGAGGTTTTAACCCTGTTATCGTAGACAAAGCATCCATGGACATAATAGGCGTAGATGTCTTTGAGCAGGCTCATCCCGGCATAGACCCCATGGTGCAGATACTCCACGCTGAAAAAATAAACTTGGGAGCGACTCAATACGAACTGACAGAGGTGTAACTCATGTATCTTGTGTGCGGTATAGTGTTAGCTGTATTATTGATCATAACGCTTATGCTGTTCAGCGAAGAAAGAAGGATCAGGAAAAACATAACGCACGGACTGGCAAGTAAGTTCTGGCAATTACGCGAAAGCAGGCAGTTCGTCAGGTTTAACGACGAGATAAAAATAAGATATAACCCCTTGAGCAGCCATGACAGCCTCCGCTATTCCAAAACGTCAAATATATCAAAAAAAGGGTTATGCCTCTTGACCTACGAAAAACTAAAAGAGAAAAAATCCCTGGAATTGGAAATGGACGTCCCCGGGTTCCCAAAACCCTTGACGCTAATAGGGCAGGTGATGTGGACAAAAGACCTAAAGACCCGGGATGCTCGGGGAAGACGCTTATTTTACACAGGCATTAAATTCAATAAGATAAAACCCGAATATGAAGCAATTCTACTTACACATTTAAACAAACTTAAAAGGATCTGTCTTGAGAAATAAAAGGGGCTAAATGATAGAAGAGCGCAGAAAATACATAAGGCTGCCCGCGGAAATAAAGTTTACTTACAGGGTCAAGGGCGTCGAGCATACCGTAGAAAGAGCCGTCACTAAAAACCTAAGCCCCGGCGGCATAAGCGCGCTTGTAAATAAGCAGGTCAAAAAAGGGGCTATGTTGGAACTGAACATAAACGTCCCTAACCTTAATAAATCCATATTTGCCATAGCGAAGGTAGTGTGGACAGCCGACCAAAAGGCTGATAAAATAGATGTCGGTATCAAGTTTGAGGAAATAGACGCTGACATGAAAAATAAGTTTCTGGAATATATCTGTGAGATCATGTTCGTTCAACTCGAAAGGCTCAAGGTGAAAAATGATAACACTCGAAGATTTTAAAAAACTCAGCCTGAAAATAGCCCGAATAAAAGAAGTGGCAGGCCACCCGGACGCCGACAAGCTTTACGTTGTAAAACTTGATATAGGCGGTGAGGAAAAACAGGTAGTCGCGGGCATAAAAAAGGCGTACACCCCTGAAAGTCTCGTAGGGAGGCTCGTGGTCGTAGTGGACAATCTCGAGCCCGCCGTGATCAGGGGCGTTGAAAGTAACGGCATGATATTAGCGTCTAATGACGGGGAAAACATGGCTGTGCTTTCACCCGACAAAGACATAGTGTCAGGCTCAATAGTAAAATAAAAATAGGTATATTGTTCGAGCGGAGTCCCGAAACATCGGGACGCGGTCGAGAACCGTAAAACCATGATCATAGGTCTCACAGGGCCAAACGCCTCAGGAAAAGGCGAAGCAGGCCTTTACATAAAATCAAAAGGTTATGGATATATCTCTCTTTCCGATATACTGAGGGAAGAGGCGGCGCGTTCCAATATCGAGCCGATACGCGAAAACCTCATCAGGCTAGGCAATGACTTAAGGCGTAAAAAAGGAGCTTCTTTTTTGGCGCTGCTCGCGATAGAAAAACTCGATGATTCCAAAAATTACATAATAGACTCCATAAGGAACCCGGCTGAAGTCGAAGAGTTAAAAGAGTTAAAAAAATTCATATTAATAGGAGTGGACGCGGCTACGGAGACACGATTTAAAAGAAGCCTCCGGAGAAAAAGGCCGGGAGATGCCGAGACCCTTGAGGAATTCATAAAAAAAGAGGAAAAAGAAAATAAAACCGGCGCCGAGAACCAACAGCTTAAAAAATGCCTTTCAATGGCGGATACAATAATAATAAATGACTCGACTATAGAAAAATTAAAGGGGAAAATAGATGAAGCGATCAAAGAAAATAACCCCCAAAAGGCCTGACTGGGACGAATATTTCCTGAAAATGGCTTATCTCGTGGCGGAGCGCTCGACCTGCCTGAGGCATCATGTTGGGGCAGTGATAGTAAGGAATAAGCGCTTTCTTACCGCGGGATACAACGGCGCCGCCGGAGGAGTAAAAGATTGCCTGGCATTGGGCTGCTTGAGGAACGAAAAAGGCATACCATCAGGGGAAAGGCATGAGATCTGCCGCGCGATACACGCGGAACAGAACGCGATAATACAGGCAGGGCTTCACGGGATAAATATATCCGGTAGCACCATATACTGCACGCATTCCCCCTGCATACTCTGCGCCAAAATGCTGGTGAACGCTAAAATAGAAAAATTCGTCACAGCGGGGAAGTACGCGGATAAAAGTTTCAGGCCCCTATTCAAAGAAGCCGGGGTGAAATATAAAGTTATCTCTGAGCCAAAATTAACCATAACAAAGGCGGATTAACCATGAGGGAAAAAAGAAGATTTATAAGGTTTGATACGTCGCTAAAAGTAAGCTACATCCTCCAGGAAGACCCAAAGACGGAAAAAATAGGCATACTAAAGGACGTGAGTGCCGGCGGCGCGCAATTATTGACGGAAAAAAATATCGAGGTAGGGAAAAAACTGGAATTAAAAATATTTATCCCAGGAGCGTTGAATCCCGCCCATATGAAATGCATAGTATTATGGTCAAAAGGGGTCGCCGCGGGAAATAAACTTTCTTACTGCAGCGGGGTAGAATTCGCGAAAATAGAAGAAGACAATAAAACCACATTTTTAAAATTCTTGTGCGACTTGATGTATAAGAAAGACTAAAAGGGGTATAAAATGGGTAAACTAGAAAAAAAGATAAGCGAAGATCTCAGGAGTTCCATTAAAAGTAAAGACGCACTCCGCACCTCTACGCTCAGGATGATCACCGCTGCTGTCCAAAACCTGCTCATAGAGAAAAAAACCGACGGGCTCGATGATAGTGACGTCCTTAAAATAATAACAAAACAGGTAAAGCAACACCAAGACTCAATAGAAAACTTCAAAAAAGGCAACAGGCTGGACCTTGTGGAAAAAGAAGAAAAAGAACTCACGATACTACAGTCTTACATGCCGGAACAATTAAGCGAAAAGGAATTGGAAACAATAGTCAAAAAGGTAATAGCTGATACCGGAGCTAAGTCAAAATCAGACTTTGGCAACATAATGAAAGTCGTAATGCAGGAAACCAAAGGCAAAGCAGACGGCAAAGCCACCAGCGC
>JAHIUV010000132.1 GCA_018817035.1 Candidatus Omnitrophota bacterium
CGTACAAAGCCCTTAGCTTCTCAAAGGGCAATATTCTTCGAGCGACCGAAGGGAGTCGAGAAGCAAAAGCATCGGTTCTCGACAAGCTCGAACAATATTGTCAGGGGCGAAGCCGGGAAGTTTCACAGCACCCCTGTTAACTCACCGATTACATATGCTATTATAATAAACTCTGCTGACTTTATATCTTCTCGACTTCGTCCCGATACTTCGGGACTCCGCTCGAAGAATATTGTTCTTCGACAGGCTCAGGACTTTGCTTGGGGTTTAATATTGTTCGAGCGAACGCAGTGAGTCGAGAACAGCAATAAAAACTCAGTCATACAAAAGTCAGCAAACTATTTTACGCTATCATATTGCCCTTATAATTATTTGAAACCCGATAGGATATATGGTATAATCCTTAAACATCTATACGCAGGAAACAAAGGCGGGCTCTGTCCTTAACTTTTCAATTCCATTGAAAAGTTAAGAACGGGGCGTGGCCCAGTTTGGCTAGGGCACCTGAATGGGGTTCAGGGGGTCGCTGGTTCGAGTCCAGTCGCCCCGACCAATACTAATATCGAGGTCTTATGCCGGATCATAATGAAGACTTGGATTCTAGGCCTGTTTTTGAGAGAAGGAGATTTGTCAGGGTTGGTCGGACATTTGTAGTTTCTTACAGGGAAGCAAGCGCTAAAGACCTAAAGACTGATATAACGCAGACCATGAATATAAGCGCCGGAGGCCTGATGTTTACCACGGACAGGCAATTTTCTTCCGGATCTACGCTGATACTTAAGCTAAGGGTGCCTGGCACCCAAAATTATATCGACATAAAGGTCAAGGTAGTGGATTCAAAAAAAAGGAGCAGCTTTAAGAGCGGCATCTGCGAAACGCGGGTACAATTTACAGGAATAAGTGAAAAAGATAAAGACTTAATAGGAAAAGCGATAGAGACCCATTTTAAACGATAAAAAGAAAGTGATGAGCGTGAAAAACAGGATCAATATAGGCGTCATAGGCTTCGGGACCATAGGTTCAGGCGTGGTAAAACTTCTCTTAAACAGCCGTAAGCTTTTTTACGACAGGACAGGGATAGACCTAAATCTCAAACTGGTGTGTGACAAAGACCTCAGGTCAAAGAGGGATGTCAGCGTGCCTAAAAGCCTACTGACCGGCGATGCCGACAAAGTGATCCGCCATCCCGATATAGACGTGATCGTTGAATTAATAGGCGGCATACATCCCGCGAAGGAAATAGTCATAAAGGCATTATCCGCCGGTAAACATGTAGTGACCGCTAATAAATTACTATTGGCGTCGTATGGCGATGTCATTTTTAAAAAAGCAAAACAAATGAACAGGGAAATATTCTTTGAGGCCAGCGTAGCCGGGGGGATTCCTATTATTAAATCCATACGCGAAGGCCTGCAGGCCAATACTTTTTACAGCATCATGGGTATCCTGAACGGCACTTCTAATTACATATTGTCCGGGATGTCAGGAGGGGGCGCTGATTTTAAAGAAGCGCTCAAAGAAGCGCAGTCAAAAGGTTTTGCCGAGGCTGACCCGTCTCTTGATATCAAAGGAGTGGATTCCGCCAATAAACTCGTGATACTTTCATTACTGGCATTTGGCAAAAAAGTCAGCATGAAAGATATTTACATAGAAGGCATAGAAGGCATTTCCCCTCTGGACATACAGTACGCGAAGGAATGGGGATATACTGTAAAGCTTCTCGCTATAGCTAAGCGTGACGGTGACCAGCTGGGCGTAAGAGTGCACCCGACCTTATTACCGTCAGAGCATTTGCTTTCCTCGGTTTCAGGTGTTTATAACGCTATCTTCATTGACGCTGACCTTGTGGGAAAACAGGTCTATTATGGCCAGGGCGCAGGTAAGATGCCGACCGCGAGCGCTGTCCTTGGCGACATAATGGACATAGCTTCTACTATAATACATGGCAAGAGATCCGGCTGTTCCGTTGCCACAAAAAGGACTGAGATAAAAAAGCTTAAGAAAATGGATGATACCCTTACCAGGTATTACGCCCATTTTTCCACCGTCGATGAACCGGGTGTTTTGGCAAAGATCTCAGGCATCCTGGGCTCGTACAGCATCAGCATTGCCAGCGTCGTGCAGAAAGAAAGGCGCGAGGCGCACGTGGTCCCGATAGTAATGCTTACCCATGAAGCCAGGGAAAAAGACATGCGGAGTGCTTTGAAAAAAATAAATAACCTCGGTATCATAAAGAGAAAAAGTATCCTTATCAGATTGGAGTCATAGTTTTATGTGGAAAGGCCTGATAGATAAATATAGGGATTTCCTGCCGGTTTCGGATAAAACCCCTGTGGTAACTCTTAACGAGGGAAATACTCCTTTGATTCGCTGCGGTTTTCTTTCCGAAGAGGTAAAGGGAGAAGTCTATTTAAAATATGAGGGCCTTAACCCTACCGGTTCTTTCAAGGACAGGGGCATGACCATGGCTGTCTCAAAGGCAGTTGAAGAGGGTAAGACCGCTGTCATCTGCGCTTCCACAGGCAACACTTCAGCGTCTGCCGCGGCGTATGCGGCGCGCGCGGGGATAAAATGCGTAGTCCTGATCCCGAAGGGCGCTATTGCCCTCGGTAAACTAGCCCAGGCGCTTATCCACGGCGCCCAGGTAATAGCTGTCGAAGGTAATTTTGACGACGCGTTAAACCTGGTCATAGAGATCACCGATAAATATCCGATACAGATGGTAAACTCCATAAATCCTTACAGGATAGAGGGCCAGAAGACCGGAGCCTTCGAGATATGCGACCAGCTCGGATATGCTCCTGACTTCCACGCGATCCCTGTAGGCAATGCCGGCAATATCACCGCCTACTGGAAAGGCTATAAAGAATATAAAGAAAAAGGAAAAATAAAGTCACTTCCTAAAATGCTGGGCTTCCAGGCAGAAGGCGCGGCGCCCATAGTCCTGGGTAAACGGGTAGAAAAGCCGGAGACCATAGCCACTGCCATCCGCATAGGTAATCCCGCCAGCTGGAAACAGGCGGAAAAAGCAAGGGACGAATCAAAAGGCATAATAGACATGGTCTCCGACGCTGAAATACTGGACGCGTATAAACTCCTGGCGGCAAAAGAAGGCGTATTCGTAGAACCCGCCTCAGCCGCCTCAGTAGCAGGCGTAATAAAACTAAACAAATCCGGATACTTCAGTAAAATAAACAACCCCAAAATAACCTGCATCCTGACCGGCCACGGCCTAAAAGACCCTGACAGGGCAATCAAATCAATAAAAGAACCCAAAGTCCTCCCCGCAGACCTAAAAGCAATAATCAAACAGATCGGTTTGTAAACTTCAATAAATAAAGTTTTGTTTTAAAGTTTTTAGTTTTGTCTTGATGCCAAATTATCTTTATTTACTGGCAGAGATAAGTAAATCAAATTTATCTGAAGCTATGAAAAATATCTTTTAAATGAATTAAAGCAAAAAAGAGGCTGAGAAACCCCCGGGAATCAAAAGCCAGAAAAATTTTGATAGACCAAATGATGTCAAGAGGCTATGATATCATAATAAACTCTGCTGACTTTATATCTTCTCGGCTTCGTCCCGATACTTCGGGACAGGCTCAGGACTTTGCTTGGGGTTTAATATTGTTCGAGCGAACCCTTTGACTGCGCTCAGGGTAAACTCCGTGAGTCGAGAACAGCAACAAAGCCTCAGTCATACAAAAGTCAGCAAACTATTTTACGCTATATGATATACTTTATGTTGCCAATAAATTTAATATGAGCCGAAAGTCCGTTTACAATACTCTTAACTTCACAGGGGGGCAATGATTCAATGTGAAATTAATCTTTGACAATCAAATACAATAGATGACTGTAAGTCATTATTTTGTGTCTGTAGCGATATTTACACTTTAACCGTTAAATCGTATAATGGGAGAGTTTATATTTATGCATATGAAAAATGTAAGATTTATATTGTCAGATAAGATCAGGTCCTTTCGTAATTCTAAGGCGTGGACTCAGGAGAGATTAGCCGAAGAAGTCGACATCCATACCACTTACATCAGCAGGATAGAAAGCGGCAAGAAACTTCCCACCTTAAATATAATCTGTAAAATAGCCCAAGCGCTCGGAGTAAATACTTATGAGCTTTTAATGGAAGAGGAAAAGGTAGATTCTTTTGATCATAAAAAGAGAAAAATGATAAATATACTTAACGAAAGCAAATCCGCGGATGTAGATATATATTGTACTTTGCTTAATGCGTTGTACGAGAGAAACAAGAGAGGCAAGAGATAAACTCCGGCGGGAATCTTAACTTCACAAAACTGCAATGCACTGTTGTGAAGTTAAGAGGTTGGAGCTCAGGAGGCTTTAGTGAGAAGAGTCGGGTTTTTGATTTTTTTACTTTGCGTGGTCTTTACCGGTTGCGCGCGGAATTACGATGTGTCGGATATTATAAAGGTAACGGATTTCGAATTGTCTCCTGATGAAGAAAAGATTGCATTTGCCGCGGTTACGCCCGTAGGTAATACCGATATATGGGTAGTTAATATAGATGGTACCGGGCTTAAGAAACTTACTTTTCAAGATCACTCACCCTCTAATCACATCGCCAGATTTTTCAAAAAACGCAAATGGAGAAATTTTTACGAGATAGACGCATGTTTTCCTGAATGGACTACTGATGGAAGGATTATGTTTTGCGAAGAGATAACAAAGCATCATACGTTCGGAATTAACACATATGGATTAGTATATCGGACTATTAAGTCCGACGGAACTAATGAAAGAATTAAAACAGATAAAGATAAAATCTTACAAAGGAAACCGTATGACCCTATAAATAGGCCCATATTATCTGACAAATCAAGTAAACATAAAAAAGAGATTCTTCTTAAAGATAACGTTCTTTGGATTATAGATGACGA
>JAHIUV010000133.1 GCA_018817035.1 Candidatus Omnitrophota bacterium
CTAAGCGTTTTACCCCGTCACGCCTATATAAAAGTTTATTTTTCTCCAAAAACCATAAAAAAATAGACGCGGCAATGCGTTTGTTCCCGTCTATAAATGAATGGTTTTTCACAATAAAATACAAGAGATTCGCGGCCTTTTCCTCGACGCTCGGATAGAGTTCCTTACCGTCAAAAGTCTGGTAAATCATGCCTATCGAACTCCTAAAGGTCTTATCTTTTTCTTTTCCAAAGAAAGAGCATGAGCCAAATTTTTTCCTTAACTCGCCAACAGCGCCCAGCGCGCTTTCATAATCAAGTCTGAATTTTTCATCAGAGGTTACCTTTGTTATTTTAATTTTTTTATTATCATAATCATCCAGCAACCCTAACCCATAATTATAATCGCTTATAACATCCAAAAGCCCCATAGCTTCCCTATGGTCAAGTTCTTTGCGCTCCTTAATACCGGCTATAAATCTTATTGATCTTTGCAAGTTTTCCAGTCTGCCTGTTTTTTCTCTAAGTCTCTTCTCGTTCAGGGTATAGCCGTTGGTCAAGTGTCTCTTTAAGACATCTGTTGCCCATATACGAAATTGCGTAGCTCGCTTTGAATTAACGCGATAGCCAACAGAGATGACAACATCAAGACTATACATCTTCACAGGTTTGTCAGAGAAAGCAATGTGCATTTTTTGCACATTGCTTTTTTCTTCTAACTCTTTTGATTTAAATATATTACTAATATGTTTAGTTACAACGCTCCTGTCTGCTTGAAATAAGGCAGCAATTTGCCCCTGTGTAAGCCAAATAGTTTTCCCGCGCAAATTTACATCGATCCTAACCTTCTTATCCCCATCCCGATAAATAGCGATTTCACCTCTCGGCGCATCACTGATCCTATCCATAACACACTCCTTTCTTTACTGATAAGACAGCACACCCCCTGGTTTTCTTTCAAAAAAATTTTAGTTTTTAAGCCCTGCCCTAAACAACAGGGCAGGGCGATTAAAAGATTTAGAGACCAGATGTTGCAGCGGCCTTAGTTAGATGAAGAGAGTAGGCAAGGAAAAAGGCTGTTTCCGCCGGAGGCGGACCCGCCTATGGCGAGCATTTCTTGTACCGTATTGGAAATCCCTCACCAATCTGTCCCAGAATCACGCTTCAAAGTGTCCCTGGGACAGATTGAAGATAGAATCAGGGACACATTGATAGGGGAGAGCCAAAACGGTACAAGATCAAATAGCTAAATAATTGAACATGTGCCTTACCCCTTCCCGAAAACCTATTTATATGCTATAATTACTATATAACTACATATGGAAGGGATAGCCTTAACAAGAAGGACGGGGCTATTTTTTTAGGTACCTTATGAAGCGATTTGGAAAAGCATTAAAATTGATTAAAATCGCGTTAATACCGACGTCAGCGCTATTCCTATGCAGCGCTGCGTCATACCCCAGCGCTTCTGCGCATCTAAGGGAAACCAGCGTAAATACCCTGCGCCTGCCAATAGGCGACCTTAAAAGAGCTGATTCAGTGATATCCAAAACGCGTAAAAATCCCGAAGCGCCTGCCGCGGAAAACAGTCTTAGCCTTGCTTACAAATTAGGCGCCTTCAAAAAAGTAAAAAGAGACTATGAGGGCCCCTTGATAATCAAAGGGGAAAAATTCACCCTGTCGATCAGAATCGTGCAATATGCCAAAGAGTTAATATTCTACTTCTATACGCTCGATCATAACGGAGACAACGTAGTGAACTGTCATTGGAAATATGACGCGGGACTAAGAGATGCCCCGATCCTTTATTCCTCAATGATCAAAGAAGGATACAGAAAAGACGAAATAGGCAAGATCAAAAAATCCCTGGAGGGCGTTTCATTGGCAGGCATAATGACGGGTATTGTTTATAAAGATATGACAGAAAGCGGCGTAAAAATAGCAAACGTTATCCATGATAATATAATGCGTTTTCTTCCGCCAAACCCAAAAGTAGCTGAGACCCTTAAAAGGTTAGGAATGGTCCCGCTGAATACCGAGGATATAATTAAAAAGATCAATAGTCAGGATGGATATATCCGCCTCGTAAAATATCCGGAATATCCGTTTTTTAGGATAGGGCAGGATCATGTAGAATACGTGGTATTACTTGGCAATCGAGACAATAATACTCCTTTGGATTTGGATAATTACAACGAGATCGTGAAAGATCCGGATTACCGTTCCACACTGGTAAAGGCGATTAAAAACGAGCACAAAGATTACATGGCCTACATTGGCGGCGACTGGGGATTTGACCCGAAAACAAAAAACGAGCACGCAAAAAAACTGACAACATACCTGACACACCTGCCATCCTGGAAAGACAGAGTGATCAAAACAGAAACCAGCGCTGAAAAACTAAACACAGCCTCTAATCCGCAAGCCAGGAAGTCGCTGTAATTTGCCCTTTACATCTCCCCACCAAAGCGATATCATATATAAAATACTAATTGTTCGAGCGAAGTCGAGAACATAGGAGTTATTATCTTGTGGCCTTGCCCTAAAAAACAGGGCAAGGCAATTAAAAACCCTAAAGCTCCGATAAAGCGTATATCCAAGTCATTGCGAGAAAAGCGAAGCAATCTCGCAAGAGTAGGCAAAGGTTGCTTCCGCCGGAGGCGGACCCGCCTATGGCGGGAAAAGAATAATTTGGTGAGGGGTTGGCGAGAGAATAATACAAAAAAAGGAGGGTCATCATGGGCGACAAAGGTAAGAAAGATAAGAATAAACACGATAAACAAGTAAACGCAGCAAAAAACGCGCAAAACGAAGCAAACAGGAAAAAACAAGAAAAAACACACTTGTAGAAAAAGAGACAGGTTCCCGATTGAGGAAGTAGGCGTCTCCAACAAAAGCATGTTTTGCGCTTCGACAAGGAGGATAGGATATGGCTGTTAAAGAAATAACGCTTGAGAACTTTAATGTTACGGAGTTTATCGAGGAAAAGGCAAAAGAGATCGCTAGTCTTGTAGGCAGCGGGGTGGCTATTAACGCGCTTTCAGGAGGAGTGGATTCTTGCGCTGTTACGATGCTGGGACACAAAGCCCTGGGAGATAGGCTTAAGACATATTTTATAGATAATGGGATAATGAGGGAAGGTGAACCAGGGAAGATCAAGGCATTATTTAATAGCCTGGGGGTTCATATAGAAATAATTGACGCGCAAGATGATTTTTTTAACGCCTTAAAAGGCCTGACTGATCCTGAAGAGAAAAGAGAAGCGATTACCCAGGCTTTTTATAAAGATGTATTTGGTAAGCTTGTAAGAAAAAGCGGCGCAAAACACCTTTTACAAGGCACGATCCTGACAGACGTGGATGAGACAGTCGCCGGAATAAAAAGGCAGCACAATGTTTTTGAACAGCTGGGGATCGACCCTCAAAAAGCGTTCGGATATAAAATCGTCGAACCTCTGATTCAATTGCGAAAAGACGGTGTAAGGAAACTCGCTGCTGGTTTAGGCCTGCCGGAATCAGCCTATAACCGCATACCTTTTCCAGGACCTGCATTGGCAACCAGGGTCATAGGCGAGGTTACCAAGGAAAAGGTCAGCGTGGTGAGAAAGGCAACAGTTATTGTCGAAGAAGAGCTTTCTTCTACAGGCGCGTTCCAGTATATGGCGGTCTTGCATCAGGATAGAGTCACCGGCATGCGGGATGGAAAAAGGGATTTTGGCCTGCAGATCGAAGTGCGATGCTGGGATAGCATAGATGCGAGAAAAGCGACTCCTACAAAACTTTCTTACGATGTGCTTTGTAAGCTCGCGGATAGGATCGTAGCTGAGGTTCCGGGCGTAGTAAGCGTTACTTATAATATTACCAAGAAGCCGCCGTCGACTATAGAGGTTATTTAAATATATAACTTTGTACCGTCTGCGATTTTCCTCACCAATCTGTCCCAGAATCATACTCCAAAGTGTCCCCGGGACAGATTTAGGGACACATTGATAGGGGAGAGCCAAAACGGTACAAGA
>JAHIUV010000134.1 GCA_018817035.1 Candidatus Omnitrophota bacterium
GATCCGAGCCACGGCACGGGAAAATGGAATCTTGTTCCCAGCATGTCCAGGGCAGCAATAGCCGCTGGCGCCGACGGTTTAATGATAGAGGTGCACCCAAATCCTGAGGACGCTTATTCAGATGGAGCCCAGTCTTTATTACCCGCGAAATTCGAGGCAATGATGAAAGAATTAGTTCCTGTGGCAAAGGCAGTAGGAAGAGAATTATAAGATAGTTGAAAGCTGAAATGAAGTTATTTAAACGCGTAACAATAATCGGACTTGGCTTGATCGGTGGCTCCCTTGGGCTCGCTATAAAAAAGGCCGGTTTGGCAAAAGAAGTGATCGGCGTATCACGTAGGATGTCCACTATACGCGGGGCAAAGGCTATCAGGGCCGTTGACTCAGCGACGCTTGATATAAAAAAAAGCGTAGAAGGCTCAGACCTTGTTATACTGACAGCACCTGTCCTTACGATCATAAATATAGCCAAGAAGATAGCAGGCTGTTTAAAAAAAGGCGCGATTGTAATAGATGCCGGAAGTACAAAAAAAACTATTGTAAGTAAAATAGAAGCCGCTTTTCCAAAAACCGTGTATTTTGTGGGAAGTCATCCTATTGCCGGTTCTGAGCGCTCAGGCGTGACAAGCGCGGATAAAGATCTGTTTAAAGGGGCGTACTGTATTTTGACAAAGTCAGCCAGAACTCATGCGGAGTCCATTGCCAGGATAAAGAAATTTTGGGAAGCGCTGGGCATGAAGGTAGAAATAATGAGTCCTGACGACCATGACGAGACAGTTTCAAGATTGAGCCATTTACCGCATGCGATCGCCGTGGCGCTTTCCAATACATGCGCAAAATGTGATCTGCGGATGGCGGCAGGAGGATTCAAGGACACTACCAGGATATCCTCAGGGGCGCCAGAATTATGGAAAGACATATTTACCACTAACAGAAAGAATATAATCAAAGATATCGTAAAATACAAAAAAGAATTGTCTAAGATTGAAAAGGCGTTAAGAAATAATAAAGACGCTGAACTCTTGAGGTTGCTCAGGAAAGCAAAGTCCATAAGGGATTCTATCTAAATAGCTATCAGCTCAATATGTTCTACGCATTTGCCAGATTCATAGCATTTTTGCTCTTTAAGGTATTCTTTCGGTTGCGGATTTTCGGGAGGGAAAATTTTCCTGAAGCAGGCCCGGTTATAATAGCGCCTAATCACGTGAGTTTTTTAGACCCTATTATAGTCGGCGTGGGCGCTTCGCGAAAATTGAGTTATCTGGCTCGTGGCACCTTATTTAGATTCGGGCCATTTGCCGGGATATTACGCTGGTTGCATGTTTCCCCGATAAAGCGCGGTTCAGGAGACATAAATGCTTTTAAGTCAGCGTTGAATAAATTATCAAAAGGCGAGCCGGTGCTTATTTTTCCCGAAGGCACTCGTTCAGGGGATGGAAGCCTGCAGGAGCCAAAGTCAGGCATAGGATTTTTGCAGAATATTTCAAAGGCTTGTATCCTGCCGTGTTACGTAAGAGGTTCGATGGAGGCGTGGCCCAGACATTCTAAATTTCCGGCTATTCGCCCTGTGTCCATATACTTTGGAAAGCCTATGAATTTTGAGCAATTCACAGGTGACAGGAAAGAAGGTTATATGCGTATCGCCGAACAGGTAATGAAAGTTATAGCTGAACTAAAAAGAGATGCGGATAAAAATAGCTAGTCATTCCGGTTTTTGCTTTGGTGTAAAGAGGGCTATAAATATAGCCGAGAACACGCTTAAGCGTTCAGGCGATAAAAATAATATTTATTCGTTAAACCCCATTATACATAATCCTCAGGTAGTGGAGGAACTTTCGAAAAAAGGATTGAGGGTTTTGCGGGATCCCGCAAAGATAAAAAAAGGCATAGTCATCATATCTTCACACGGTAACTCGGTAGATGTGATAGGCAGGTTAAAAAAGAAAGGCATAAGAATAGTCGACGCTACATGCCCTTTTGTAAAACATGCTCAGGATATAGTTAAGAGATTGAAAAAAGAGGATTATAAAATAATAATAGCCGGGGATAAAAAACACCCC
>JAHIUV010000135.1 GCA_018817035.1 Candidatus Omnitrophota bacterium
AGCAATCAGCAGGATATAATAAAACGGCTTGAAGATATAAGAGCTCAGCAGGATATAATAAGAGTAAGGGCTTCGCGATAAGGCCAGGGGGAAGTTATGACCACAGTAAGCGAAGTCTCTATTATTATGTCTTTTTCTGCCGGGGTATTGACATTTCTCTCGCCCTGCATCCTACCTCTTTTTCCATCATACATAACGTATATAACAGGTAAATCCTTTGAGGATATAAAGGCTCAGGGATCGTCATCCGGGATCAAAAAACTCACGGCGTTCCATTCTTTATTCTTTATATTGGGATTTTCTATTATATTCATTCTCTTGGGAGTTACGTTTGCTTATATCGGTAGTTTTTTCGGCATAAGAAAACAATTACTGGAAAGACTCGGCGGAGCGTTGATAATCTTGTTCGGGTTACATATAGCGGGCTTATTGAACCTGAAGTTCCTGAATATAGAGAAAAAAATAACCTTTGATAAAAAGAAAGCCGGTTATTTTGGTTCTTTGTTAGTCGGTATGGCGTTTGCGGTAGGATGGACCCCTTGCGTGGGTCCGATACTTTCAAGTATTTTGATTTACGCGTCAACACTTGAAAGCCTACCACGGGCAATAATGCTTTTATGTTTTTATTCATTAGGCATGGCTGTCCCGTTCTTTTTGGCCAGCCTTGCGGTGAATCAGTTCCTTTTTATTTTTAACCGTTTTAAGGTAATTATGAAGTTTGTCCCGGTGATCACGGGAGTATTTTTGATACTTATCGGAGCGCTACTTTTCTCAGGGCAGTTTTCAAGGCTTGTTGGTATATTCGCTTCGTAAGGGGAAAAGCATGAAAAAAATGTGGATATTGGTCATATTGACGCTTGTCCTGGCCGCTTATTTATCATTTACTTGGATCAGCAAGATGTATGAAGTCCCGGAAGTGGTTTACAGGCCAGCTCCTGATTTTACGCTTATGGATATATATGGCAATGAGACGAGTTTATCTGATTTCAAAGGTAAGGTAGTAATACTTGATTTCTGGGCGACCTGGTGCCCTCCGTGCAAAGCTGAAATACCGCATTTTGTAGAACTATATGACATGTATCAAGACGAAGGCCTTGAGATCATAGGTATATCGCTGGACTGGAACGGGGAAAGGGTCCTTGCTCCGTTTGCCAAGGAAAATGGCATGAATTATCCTATTTTATTGGGCAATGACGATGTTAACAGCCTATATGGCGGAGTAATGTCTCTTCCTACGACATTTATTATTGATAAGGACGGCGGCATAAGGGATAGATTTATAGGATATAGGGACAAGGCTGTGTTTGAAGAAGCCATAAAGGATCTACTGTGATAGTAAGCCAGAAGAAAAAATTTGAGGATATATTAGATTCGCTCAGCAGCGCTAAAAGGATTTTTATCATAGGCTGTGGTGAATGCGCGACTACGTGTAAAACAGGAGGAGAAAAAGAGGTCCTGGAAATAAAGAGCTTTTTGGAGTCAAAAGGAAAACTCGTTACAGGCTGGACAATACCGGATGCTCCATGCATAGCCAGTCAGGTAAAGCTTTCTTTTGCCAAAAATAGGAAGGCCATGGATGAGGCAGAGGCGTTTTTGGTGCTTGCCTGTGGGCTGGGAGTCCAGTCAGTGCTTGAGAATGACAGAAATAAAAAACCTGTATATACAGGGTGCGATACGTTGTTCGGTTCAGTCCTTGATGTGACGGGATTGATATTTTCCGAGAGGTGTGCGATGTGCGGGGAATGTGTGCTTAATATTACCGGCGGCATTTGCCCTGTGACGCGCTGCGCAAAAGGCCTTTTGAACGGGCCGTGCGGGGGCTCTGATAAAGGCAAGTGCGAAGTGGATAAAAATAAGGACTGCGCGTGGATATTGATATACAACCGGCTTAAAGAATTAGGTATGCTTGACAATCTTAAAAAACCAAGGCCTCCTAAGGATCATTCGCTATCAAGTAAACCCAGAGAGGTCAGTATAAAAGAACAGGAGTAGATTTATGGAAGGGTCAAATTCGCAGTATAGCGAAAAAGTAATGGAACATTTCAAGAACCCCAAGAATGTCGGCGAGATCCCGGACGCCGACGGCATCGGGAATGTGGGCAATCCCGTGTGCGGAGATATCATGAGGCTTTATATCAAGGTAAAGGATGACAGGATCATCGACGCTAAATTCAAGACGTTCGGATGTGGGGCCGCGATAGCCACGAGCAGTATGGTGACGGAACTTGTCAAAGGTAAGACCGTCGCGGAAGCGCTTGAGGTCTCCAACAGGGCTGTTGCCGAAGCGCTCGGGGGTTTACCGTCCATCAAGATGCATTGTTCTGTCCTGGCGGAAGAAGCGCTTAAGTCAGCGATCAACGATTACCTTAAAAAACATAATAAGCAGGATGGTAAATCTGCATGAAAGAAAAAGAAACTTTTAGAAAAAAGATGAAGAAAATGTTAAAACTCCAGAAGCAGTCGGAAAGGAGAAAAAGGAGCAAGGTCATAAGAGAACAATTATTCGAAGATAAAGATTTTTTAGCATCGAAACGTGTAATGCTTTATGTTTCAAGAGGCACCGGTGAAGTAGAAACCGGTCGCATAATAACAAAAGCCCTGAATAGGGGCAAAAAGGTGGTCTTGCCGGTTACTTCGGTAAGAGAAAAGGAAATAAGGCCAGCGATTTTTAAGAATTCAAGACAGGGCATGAAAAAAGGCCCTTATGGTATTTATGAGCCAAAGATATCTAAAGTTGTCAAGCCTGTCAATGTAAAGGACATAGACCTGGTAATAGTGCCGGGCCTGGCCTTTGACAGAAAAAACAACAGGCTTGGGCATGGTCAGGGCTACTATGACGGTTTTTTGAAAAAATTACCCATAGATACGCCGAAAATAGGCCTTGGCTTTAGATTTCAGTTGTTAAAAAAAATACCTACCGCCGGCCATGACGTTTCTCTTACGAAGGTCATTACTAATTAGGCAGCCCGCCGTTAAATATATAATCAGGAGGTGTTTTGTATGAACGAAACCATGAGAACAGTTGTATCCGTCATAGAGGTCCTTATTTTTATCCTGGTATTTTTCGCGGGATATTTCATAAGGAAATTTTTTTCCGAGAGGCATCTGAGAGAAACGGAAACAAGAGCCAAAAAGATTCTCGAGGAATCGACAAAAGAATTCGAGAACAGAAAAAAGGAATTGGAATTAGAGTCAAAAGATTTTAAGTTCAAGATGCGTTCGGATTTTGAGCGGGAGACAAAGGAGAAGCGAGAGGAACTTGCGAATCTTGAAAGGAAACTGGCACAAAAAGAAGAAAACATAGACCGTAAAGTAGACGTTCTCGATAAAAAAGAAAGAGAGATCGCAAAAAGAGAAGGGCTTCTGGTGACCAAAGAAAAGACTATCGAGGCCCACCAGGATGAATTGTCAAAGCTTATTGTCGAAGAAAGGCAGAAGCTCCAGAGGATATCGGGGCTCAGTGTCGAGGAAGCAAAGAAGCTGTTTTTGAGAAGGGTCGAGGACGACGCTAAATTAGAGGCTCAGAACGTCTACAATCAGGTGCTTGATGAGGCTAAGGCTTCAGCTGACAGAAAGTCTAAGGATGTTCTCGCGACCGCTATGCAGAAATGCGCCGCGGAACACGTGACGAACACTACCGTGTCTGTCGTTGCTTTGCCTAATGATGAGATGAAAGGAAGAATCATAGGAAGAGAGGGCAGGAACATAAGGGCCCTGGAGATAGCGACTGGAATAGATGTAATTATAGACGATACGCCGGAGGCTGTTATACTCTCGGGTTTTGATATGGTAAAGCGCGAGATAGCGAGGATCAGTCTTGAAAGGCTGTTGCATGACGGCCGCATACATCCCGGACGCATAGAAGAGGTAGTGGGAAAAGTTAAACAGGAAATGGAAGCTAATATAAAGGAAGAAGGCGAGCATACTGTATTTGAACTGGGGCTTCAACGCGTGCATCCTGAGATCGTGAGGCTTATAGGAAGATTGAAGTACCGGACCAGTTATGGACAGAATGCTTTACAACATATGAAAGAGGTCAGTGTCATTCTAGGGGTAATGGCAGGAGAGTTAAACCTGGACGTTACGCTGGCAAAGAGGATAGGCCTTTTGCATGATATCGGAAAAGCTCTTACGCACGAGGTAGAAGGCCCGCATGCCATAATAGGCGCTGATATCGCGAAGAAGCATGGAGAGTCAAAAGAAGTGATTAACGCGATAATGTCTCATCATGAAGAAGCTGAACCAGAGTCTATTTACGCCGTGCTTTTGCAGGCAGCTGACGCTATAAGCGCTACGCGGCCGGGCGCGAGACGAGAGACATTGGAGAATTACATAAAACGTCTTGAAAAGCTGGAATCAATAGCGGATTCTTTCAAGGGCGTTGAAAAGGCGTTTGCCATACAAGCTGGCCGGGAAATTCGTATTATAGTGCAGCCTGACAAGGTCACTGACCTGCAGGCGATCGGCCTTTCGAGGGAAATAAGGAAAAAAATAGAAGAAGGCTTGGAATACCCAGGGCAAATAAAAGTAACAGTAATAAGAGAAACAAGAGCAATAGAGTATGCGAAATAAATAGGAAGTTATTAGCCATCGGTTTTCAGCCTTTAGTGGCTGACAGCTGATAGCTGACATCTGATAGCTCATGAAAATATTATTGATCGGAGACATAGTCGGGAGGCCGGGCAGGGAAGCGATCGCTAAGATCGTACCCACGCTTCGCAAGGATAAATGCCTGGATTTTGTGATAGCCAATGCTGAAAATATAGCAGGCGGTTCAGGCTTGACTCCTGAAACAGTCGATGAGGCGTTGAACAGCCAGGTGGATGTCCTTACGTCAGGGGACCATATCTGGAAGAAAAGAAATATATATGACAGGCTGGACAGCGACCACAGGATATTGAGGCCCGCGAATTATCCCGAAACCTGTCCCGGGAC
>JAHIUV010000136.1 GCA_018817035.1 Candidatus Omnitrophota bacterium
AACGCGATCTGGAGCGCGCCGTTAAGACTGGTCCTCGCGGCATTGGTAGTCCTGGAGCTTGAACGCGTGGCAACGCTCATTCCTATAAATCCGCAAAGCCCTGAGAATAAACCTCCTGTCAAGAACGCGAACGGCACAAATATTATGAGGTAACCTTTTAAATATAATAAAAACAGGATTAAAAATACGACCGCGAAAAAAATACCCACTATAAAATACTGCCTTTTTATATAAGCATAGGCGCCTTCTCTCACCCACATCGCTATTTCTTTCATTTCAGGCGTGCCCTCGTCGTATCTCATTATTTTCCAGATAAGAAAAACAGCAAAAGCTATCGCTATCAAGGAACCTACAGGCGCTAAAAATAACATTTACTTACTCCCCTTTCTAAACTTTATTATTTTGTTTTAAACGCCTGACGGCGCTTTGAACCTACTGAAACCATGCCTATTTTTACATCAAGAAGCTCTGATAACCTATTAAGATAGGCCTTCGCGTTCTTTGGCAGATCCTTGTACTTCTTGACAGACGTAGTATCACTCATCCATCCCTTATGGTCCTCATAAACAGGTTCACAGCCTGACAATACGTCTATATCCGCGGGAAAATCCTTGTATGTCTTGCCCTTATATTTATATCCTGTACAGACCTTTATATTTTCCGTTTCATCAAGCACGTCAAGTTTCGTCACTACGATCTCACTAAGGCCATTCACTATCACGGCATGCCTCACAATGATCGCGTCAAACCATCCACAGCGCCTGGGCCTGCCGGTAGTAGCCCCGAATTCCTTGCCCTTACTTCTGATCTTTTCCATTAACTCGTCTTTAAACTGCGTCGGAAAAGGCCCCTCTCCCACTCTGGTCGTATATGCCTTAACGACTCCGATTACTTTGTTTATGGCCGTAGGGCCCACACCGGTTCCTGTGAGCGCTCCTCCGGCAGTCGCGTTGGAAGAAGTAACATAAGGATAAGTACCGTGGTCTACATCCAAAAGTGTTCCCTGCGCGCCCTCAAATAAGATCCGTTTCTTCTTCGCCATGGCCTTGCTCAAAACTATCGGGACATTGGCAAGGTATTTTTTCATCTTCTTCCCATATTCCAGATATTGCTTATATATTGCCTCACAGTCAAACTCAGCGGAATCCTGTAGATTTGCCTGTAATTTTCTTCTAAGAGAATCCTCATTTACCAGATCAGCCATGCGGATGCCGCAGCGCGCCATTTTATCCACGTAACACGGGCCTATGCCTCTTCCTGTCGTGCCTATCTCAGCTCCGCGCCTTTTATCTATTACCTTATGATAAGGCAATATTACATGAGCGGCTTCGCTAATAAGAAGATTTCCGTCTACCTTGACACCTTTTTTTCTCAACATTTCGATCTCTTTTAAAAGAGCGTCAGGATCAATAACCACGCCGTTACCTATAATACAGGTCTTTCCCTTATGCAATATACCGGAAGGGATAAGATGCAATATAAACTCATTGTCACCTATAACTACAGTATGACCCGCGTTATTCCCGCCCTGATACCTGACTATAATATCAGCGTCTGAAGCAAGGATATCTATTATTTTCCCCTTACCTTCGTCGCCCCATTGCGCGCCCACTACGATCGTACAAGACACAAAAATCTCCTTTCATTCCACTTCGCCCGCATTAGGCAGGCATAGCAGAAACAACTTACTCTCTTGACTTCAAAGAAAATCAAGGATTCACTGTGAATATTTCTTTTGCTATGTCAGGGAATCTCGCTATAAACCTAAGTTCGTCATTCGTAAGAGGCTGCTGAGTATGCACATTAGCGTATCTCACCAGGTCGAGTATTTTAACCGCTTCTTTCTCGTCCTTGAATTTTATCTCAAGCTTCTCATAGACATTCCTAAAACCTTTGATCCCGCTATATTCTCCGGCGGTTATTTGCCTTCCTGTCTCTATGGCTTCGGCCTCGCCCCTGCCGAGTTCCTCAAAATCATATAGTTCATAATTACGCCTGTCCTTTAAAGCGCCGTCAGCGTGAATGCCTGATTCATGCGCAAAGGCATTGGCACCGACACCCGGCTGATTTATAGGTATGGGTACTTTAAACGCGTACGCGGCATACTTGGCTATTTTCCAGGCGCGATCCAGTTTTATCTTTTCATCAAGGATATACTTTTCGCCGGAGGCGGATCCGCCTTTGGCGGAGAAACCGCTCGAATATTTAAGCGCGAGGATAACTGAAATAAGGTCAGCGTTTCCGGCCCTCTCGCCCATACCATTGACAGTAGTGTTTATATACGCGTCACAACCCGCGTCAATCGCCGCTTTTGCTCCGGCAACCGAACACGCCACTACCATCCCAAGGTCATTATGGCAATGGAGCTCTATCGGCAGCTTCACTTCACTTGCCAATACCTTGATCCTCTTGTAAATCGTAAACGGGTCATCATAACCAAGAGTATCGCAATACCTGATCCTGTCCGCGCCGTGATCTTTCGCGGCTTTCGCGAACTTTATAAGGAACGGGATATCTGTCCTGGACGCGTCCTCGGCATTTACCCCTATGATCTTTAACTTTCTTTTCCTCGCGTAATCCAAAGCCTGCGTCATTAAACGCAGGATATCGTCCCTGGTTTTCTTGCCAAGGAATTTCCCCCTGGTCATTTGTTCTGAGGTTGAGATGGAAAGGTTAAGATTTTCTACTTCCGTCAATTCCAGGGCCCTTTTCACATCCTCCTTGATAGCCCTTACCCATCCGTTCAGGATGATAGGTTTTAAAAATCCCTTTCGCGCGAGCTTCAGGTTAGCGTTCAGGTAATTTGTCTCGTGGGGCGTTACGGGAAAACCAAATTCGCTCCCAAACACACCCATATCATTCAATAAAATATTCATCATGGTCTTTTGCAGCTTAGCCAGGCCTAACCTGGAAGTCTGCACGCCATCCCTGTTGGTAACGTCAATGATATAAATCTTGTTCTTTTTCATAGTAACTCCTCAATCTAAGCTTTAAGCTTTAAGTTTTAAGCTGTAAGATAAAAATCTCTTGATATCATAATAAACTCTGCTGACTTTATAGCTTCTCGACTTCGTCCCGATGCTTCGGGACTCTGCCTGGGGTTAAATATTGTTCGAGCGACCCGCCTCAGGCGGGGAGTCGAGAACAGCAATAAAAACTCAGTCACACAAAGATCAGCAAACTATTTTACGCTATCAATCTCTTGGCTTTAAACCTTACGGCTTAAAGCTTATAACTTACAGCTTCACCAATGTCACATCAAGTATATTCTTTACTTTCCTTATTTCATCAAGCACTTTCTCTGATACCGCGCTATCCACATTCAAAACAGACAGGGTCTTGCCGCCTTGTTCCGCCCTGCCAAATGTCATAGCCGCTATGTTTACTTTGTTCTTACCTAATATCGTGCCTATATGCCCTATGATCCCCGGCACATCTATATTGTGCGCGACCAGCATATACCCCTGAGGAATAGCGTCCACATGAAACTCGTCTATCTTCACTATCCTGGCGTCTTTCTTTGTGAACAATGTCCCCATTACAGACCTTGAGCCATTATCCGTGGTTATCTCCACAGTGATGAGGCTTGTGTATTCTTCGAGTTCCATTGCTTTTGACTCTTTTATCTTGATCCCTCTCTCTTTCGCGACAATGAGAGAGTTTACATAATTAACCGTATCCTGCAGGACAGGCGCAAGGGCACCTTTTACTATCGCTACGGTCAAAGGCGATACGCTCTGTTTAGCGACATCGCCTGAATATTTTATATTTATCTCTGATATCCTGCCTTTGGCTATCTGAGCGGTCAAAAGCCCCATCTTTTCGCCCAGCTCTACATAAGGCTGTAATATTTTATATAATTCAGCGTCGATACAAGGCACGTTTACGGCATTCCTTATGCCGCACCCCAAAAGCGCGTCCCTGGCGCTATTCGCGATATCAATAGCCACATTCACCTGCGCTTCTTCCGTAGACGCGCCAAGATGCGGAGTAAGGATCACTTTTTCGCATCCTATAAGAGGGCTATCTTTTGGAGGCTCTTTTTCATACACATCGAACGCCGCGCCGCCGATCTTCCCTTTTTTTATTCCCTCAACTACCGCGGCTTCACTTATAATCCCGCCTCTCGCGCAATTTATGATACGGACTCCGTCCTTCATCTTACTTATGGCTTTCTCGTCTATGATATACCTTGTCTTATCCGTCAAAGGCGTATGCACTGTTATATAATCAGACCTTTTAAAAATATCCTGTACCTCGACCGGTTCTATCCCTAACTCTTTTGCTTTTTCCAGGGACAAGAATGGGTCATACGCTATTACTTTCATCCCAAACGCCGCGGCGCGCTTAGCGACCTCAGAGCCTATCCTGCCCAGCCCTATGATCCCCAGAGTCTTGCCGTATAATTCCACGCCCATAAATTTTTTTCTTTCCCATCCGCCTATTTTTGTGGACGCGGCTGCCTCCGGTATGTTGCGGGAAAGGGCCAGGATAAGCGACATCGTATGCTCGGCTGTAGAAATAGTATTGCCGCCCGGCGTATTCATTACTATGATCCCGCGTTTGGAAGCGGCCTCCAGGTCGACATTGTCAAGACCCACGCCCGCCCTGCCTATCACCTTTAATTTATCAGCACTTTCGATCACGTCCTTGGTAACCTTTGTACCGCTGCGCACAAGGAGCACGTCATAATCTTTTATTGTCTTTTTCAGCTCCTCAGGAGTAAGCTTAAGATTTACGTCTACGGTAAACTCTTTTACCTTCCTTAATATCTCGATTCCCTCTTCCGATAACGAATCACTGATAAGAATTTTAAACATTTCGAACTCCTTCTTGAAGTTTATCTAAGTGCTTTTTCGAATGCCTCTACTCCCGTTCCTTTGTTAAATTTATATCCCATCTCCGCAAGGACCTTTTCCAGCGTCTCTATGCATGTCTTTATATCAGATGCTCCTATATGGCCCATTGTCGCTATCCGGAATATCTTTCCTTTTAGTTCAGCCTGGCCTCCGGCAATACCCACGCCATATGTATCACGCATTGTTTTTACGAGTTTAGCGCTGTCGATCCCCTCAGGAGCCTTTACTGAAGTCACAGCGTCTGAATATGCCTCAGGCGCGAAAAGTTCCAGGCCTAATGCTTTCATGGCGCCGCGCAAGGCTTTGGCGTGCTTTTTGTGACGGGCTATTACGTTATCAATGCCGTCTTTTTTAATGAGCTTTAACACCTCGCTTAATCCTATGATCAGGTTTACCGCGGGAGTATAAGGCGTATCGTTCTTATCAATAGCTTTCTTATATTTCTTGAAATTAAAATAATACTTAGGAAGCGTTGACTTCTCAGTAAGGGCGATCGCTTTTTCGCTTAAACTTACGAACGCGAGCCCCGGAGGTATCATAAGCCCCTTTTGTGATCCGGAGACTACAACGTCAATGCCCCATTCATCCGTCTTCAGGGTAACCGCGCCCAACGCGCTTATCGCGTCCACTACTAAAACTGCCTGTGTATTTTTAGTGACATCAGCGATAGCTTTTACGTCGGCTGACGCGCCCGTGGAAGTCTCGCAAAGAGTCGTATATACAGCCTTTATACCACTGTCTTTCTCCAAAATCTTTTTTATATCCTGAGGATCAACGGCTTTACCCCACTCGACATCTATGGGTATAAACTCTATCCCATAAGCGGAACATAATTCTCCCCACCTTTCGCCGAATTTTCCCGCGCGGACCACTATGGCCTTATCTCCCGGGGAAAGCAGGCTGGAGACGGCTCCCTCCATTGCTCCGGTACCGCTCGAGGCG
>JAHIUV010000137.1 GCA_018817035.1 Candidatus Omnitrophota bacterium
ATAGCCGAAGGATAATATTCTTCGAGCAAAGTCCTGAGCTTGCCCGCCAGAGGCGGACATAGCCGAAGGATAATATTCTTCGAGCGAACGCAGTGAGTCGAGAAGGTAACTTTACGCCATGGAGAAAAATAGGGACATATCCCTTATTTAAGAAGGTGAATTATCGCGATGAAGCGGGAATACGGGAAGATACTGGCCGGATACACGAGTTTTGGCATCGGCGGGCCTGCTTTTTGCTGGGCAAAGGCGGAATCGGTCGATGATATTTTAGAGGCTGTCGCGATAGCGGAAAAAGCCGGAAAGCCGTTAGTGACCATCGGGAGAGGGAGTAATATACTTATATCCGACAAAGGCTTTGACGGCGTGCTTTTGAATTTAGGTGAAGATTTTAATTATATAAAAATAAATGATAACGGTTCAGTAAAGGCAGGCGCGGGGCTTTCTCTGTCGCGTCTGGTAAAGGAGTGTCCTGTAGCAGGTCTCGCGGGCTGTGAATTTCTCGCCGGCATACCCGGTTCGCTCGGCGGCGCTATTTTTATGAATGCCGGCGTACGCGACGCGGAAAACCCGGCTGAACTTAAAGAAATAAAAGACATAGTCCTGAGCATAGAAGTAGTGGACCTGATTGATAAGAAAATAAAACGTCTCGGAAAAGAAGAGATAGGTTTTTCTTACAGGTCTTCAGGGCTTTTCGGAAAATGCGTAATATCAGCCGACATTAAACTGCAAAAGGGTGAAAAAGGCGTCGTCGAAGACAGAGTAAGCTCTTTTATGAAAAAGCGAAGTTGGATAGGAAAACTGGGTTTTTCGACAGCGGGCAGTATTTTTAAAAATCCCGCCAATGACAAGCCGGCTGGCCGGCTGATAGAGGAATGCGGGCTAAAGGGCAAACGTCTCGGCAACGCTGAGATTTCAGGCGCGCACGCGAATTTTATAGTCAATAGAGGCGCCGCCGCCTCAGAAGATATTTTAGGATTGATCGATCTGGCAAAAAAAAGCGTGAGAGATAGATTTAATATAGAGCTCGAATTAGAGATAAAAGTAATATAAGCGCAATGTTCGAGGCTTAGCCTCGAACAAATGGAGAAGTATGGCGAAACTTGTCGGCGTATTGATGGGCGGGCCTTCTGCCGAAAGGGAGATATCTATAAAGTCAGGAACAGCGGTTTGCCGCGCGCTTGAGGCCAGAGGCGTAAACGTGAAACCCATCAAACTGGAGAATGCGTTAACAGCCAATGGTTATAACGAACAGGTGGCGCGTGATATCCGTTTATCCGGCATAGACGTCGCTTTTGTGGCTCTTCACGGAAAGTTCGGTGAGGATGGGGAGATACAGGAGATACTGGAACGCTTGAACATACCTTATACAGACAGCAGGGCAGATGCTTCAAGGCTCGGAATGGATAAGATTTCCTCCGGAGATATTTTTAGATCGAACAATATTTCCGTGCCGCGATGCAGCGTTATAAACAAGACTGACCTTGACAAACACTGTGATACGCGGGTATATTTTAAGGAACTGGGGTTACCGCTTGTAATAAAGCCTTTTTGCGGGGGGTCGAGTATAGGTTTGTCGATAATAGATTCATCGGAGGGTTTTGAAGCAGCCGTTAAGGACGCGTTAAAATACGGAGACAGGGTCATAGTCGAAGAATATGTCCGCGGCAGGGAAATTACCGTGGGCATACTGGAGGACAAGGCATTACCGGTAGTGGAGATAATCCCCAAAAGAAGATTTTTCGATTTTGAGGCAAAATACGCTAAAGACCTTACGGAATATAAAGTTCCCGCGTGTATTGAAGAAAAAAAATACCGCGAATGCCAGGAAGCGGGCCTTAGGGCTCACGAGGCGTTGGGAGCTAATTATTTCTCCCGCGTTGACATGATATTGAGCGAGCAGGGCAAACCTGTAGTGCTTGAGGTGAACACTATTCCCGGACTTACAGAAACCAGTCTCCTGCCAAAAGCAGCCGCGGCAGCGGGGATAGATTTTAAAGAGCTTGTTTTAAAAATTTTGGAGTCCACATTATGGTAAAAATAAAACGGCAAAAGGTGCGTTTTCGCAGGAGGAAACCGGAGGGAGCTCATAGGCCTTCCAACCTAAACGTTAAGTCTCTTGTGTGGTTCTTGATAGCGTTGTTATTTGTCGGGGGCATAGGCGCCGGTCTTGTAAGCCTCAAGTATTTATTTCTTGAATCAGGATATTTTTTGGTAAAAAGCGTTGATGTAAAGCTTCGCGACGCCGCCGGGTCTGAACGCAGCCTTTCCCTGGCAGAGATAGAAGGTGATAAGATCGTCGGCTCCAATATATTTTCTATAGATCTGAATGAGTTCAGGGATAAGGTGGAAAAAGCCCATACAGAGTTCAAGGACGTTGTAGTCAAGCGGGTGCTGCCCGGCAGATTGATGATCGAGGCTGAGATGCGTGAGCCTATCGCGCAGATACGCTCGGATAGATATTATTTTGTTGACGCCGAAGGCGTCCTTCTTCCTGATGTTAAGAATTTTCCGGATCCTGACCTGCCTGTTATTTTTGGCATAGGCATAAACCTTGCCAAGGTCAAGCCGTATAATTTCACCAGTCTCGAGAGAGAAGGAGTCGACAAGGCGCTGAGCATCATAACAGGGATACGAAATATCGAATCCCTAAAGGAACTGAAAATAAAATCAGTGGATGTTACTGATTCTGGAAATCTGTCGTTTTTCTTGGAGAGGTCGAACGTCGAGATAAAGATAGGTAATTCTGATTTCAATAAAAGGCTTATGGTGCTGGAGACATTACTGGAACAGGTGATCTCGGATATAGATAACTTTAAGTATATAGATCTACGTTTCGAGGACCCTATTATAGGGCCTAAGTAAAGGTAAGGATAGCGTAAAATAGTTTACTGGCTTTTAGATGATCGAAGTTTTATTGCTGTTCTCGACTCACTGCGTTCGCTCGAACAATATTCTTTGAGCAAGTATCGGTTCTCGACTCACTGCGTTCGCTCGAACAATATTCTTTGGGCAAGTATCGGTTCTTGGCTCACTGCGTTCGCTCGAACAATATTCTTTGGGCAAGTATCGGTTCTTGGCTCACTGCGTTCG
>JAHIUV010000138.1 GCA_018817035.1 Candidatus Omnitrophota bacterium
CACACCTACGGGCATTCTGAGCGCGTCATGGAATACTGTACTGAAATAGCTCACTTGCTTAACCTTTCTAATAACGAAAAAGAGATATTGAAATACGCCAGTCTTTTGCATGACATAGGTAAGATAGGTATAGATGTAGGTATTCTAAGAAAGCCGTCAAAACTAAATCAAGAGGAATGGAACATAATGGTCATGCATCCGGTGTTGGGCTCCAGCATCGTGGAGCAGATAGGTTTTTTGAGTGACCTCGCGCCCATAATACTGCGGCATCATGAGAGGTATGACGGTAAAGGATATCCGGGGAAGCTCAAGAATAAAAAGATACCTCTTGGCGCCAGGATACTTTCTGTTGTGGACGCCTATGAGTCCATGGTTTCTGACAGGCCGTACAGAAAAGGCCTTTCTTTTGAAAAGGCCAAGCAGGAGTTGATAAGTGGATCAGGCACACAGTTTGACCCGGATATAGTAAAGGTGTTTATTAAGGCCCTGGACGCTAAAAAGAATAATAAATAATACATGGATTGCGCGGGAATATCCGTGAATGAACCGTAGTGGAGGCCTGACCTCTCCTGCGGTTTTAACTCAATATGACAAAGATAGAGAATTTCATAATAGATCTGGTAAAAAGCTCAGCCGAAAAAATATCTTCAGGGGCGTTTCCGGAGGAGGTGTCCGGCGTTTATCTGGAGATCCCAAAGGAAAAGAAATTCGGGGATTTCTCGACTAATATTGCCATGCGGCTTACCAAGGCGCTCAGAAAACCGCCTTACGAGCTCGCCGGGACTATAGTTGACGAAATAAACAAAACCGGCAAAGAGGCTTTACTCGAATCAGGCATAGAAGGCATAAGAATAGAAAAACCCGGATTTATAAATTTTTACATTTCGCACAGGGTAGCAATAGATACTTTGAGCGGTATCATCGAGGAAGGCTTAAAATATGGCAGGCTTTCCCTGGGTAAAGGCAAAAAAGTACAGGTAGAGTTTGTGAGCGCTAATCCTACCGGCCCTCTGACCGTTGCCCATGGCAGGCAGGCCGCGGTAGGCGACAGCCTGGCAAGGATACTGGAGTTTTGCGGGTACGAAGTAGTCCGCGAATATTATTTGAATGACGAAGGCGTCCAAATGGGCATATTAGGAGAATCTGTTAAGTCAAGGTACTTGGAATCGATCGGAGATAAAAAAGATTTTCCGGAAAATGGCTATAAAGGTGGATATATTTATGATATAGCCGGCGAGATCAGGGACTTGCATAAGGGGTCCGCCGCTATCGAAGATAATTTTTTCGTCGAGTACGCGTATAAATGGCTTATGAAAAAAATAGAGAAAGACCTCGAGGATTTCGGGGTGGCTTTTGACGTCTGGTACAGCCAAAAAAAATTATCAAAGTCGGGAAAAATAGAAAAGGCTTTTGATATCTTGAGGAAAAAAGGATTTTTGTACGAAAAGGACGGCGCGACATGGTTCAAGTCCACTGAGTTCGGAGACGATAAAGACAGGGTAGTGATAAAAAATGACGGGACCCTCACGTACCTGTCGCCTGACATAGCCTATCATAAGGAAAAATTCGAAAAAGGCTATTCCCGTATAATAAATATCTGGGGACCGGATCATCACGGCTATATAAAACGTATTAAAGCCGCGTGCCAGGCCCTGGGTTTTGACAAAGACGCGCTATTTATTTTGATCTCCCAGTTGGTCACTCTTTACAGGGATAAGAAGCCCGTTAGGATGTCGACGAGAGAAGGGGATTTCATAACCCTGCGGCAGGTAATGGATGAGGTCGGAAAAGACGCCACCAGGTTCTTTTTTATGATGAGGCGCACCGACAGTCATCTTGATTTTGACCTCGAGCTGGCTAAATCAAAGACCATGGAAAACCCTGTCTTTTATATCCAGTACGCGCACGCGAGGATCTCCAGCATAGTCAAGTTTTCAGACGGCGCAAAAGTCGACCTAAAGAACTTACATCTCCTTGATAAAGACGAGGAGAGAGATATTATAAAAGAATTGATGCGTTTTCCTAAGATCATAGAGTCGTCCGAGCGTAACCTCGAGCCTCATGTACTGCTTTCTTATCTTCAGGACCTGGCAGGGCTTTTTCATTCCTATTATAATTCCCATCGCATAGTCACTGATGATAAAATCCTTACGGCGGCAAGGCTTGCCATGGCAGGCGCTGTCAGGACCGCGCTTTACAACGGCTTAACACTCTTAGGCGTATCCGCTCCGGAAAAAATGTAGCTTAACTTCACAACAGTGCATTGCACTGTTGTGAAGTTAAGCCCCTGCGAACCCGTTACCATGTTTAGATCAATAAAAATATATAAAGGCGAAGGCCTAAAATACAACGATCTCGCTAAAGAGCTTGTCGCGTACGGCTATGAGAGATGTCAGCGCATCTCAGAACCGGGAGATTTTAGTATGCGCGGCGGCATAATAGATGTATTTCCTCCGGCTTTTGAAGGCCCTGTCAGGATAGAATTATCAGGTAATAAAGTAGAGTCCATAAAGAGCTTCAGTATCTTATCCAGCGAGACCCTTGAAGCGCACGCCATGATTATTATCCTGCCTAAATTAGCGCTTTATCCCAAAAGAAGAAGTTTTAAAAAACCGGAGTCCGGCGAAAGAACCCCGCTGGGATCTTTTATAGACATACAGATCAATGATTATGTCGTGCATGTCGATCACGGCATAGGCATATTTAAAGGTTTTGAGAAAGTAAGATTCAAAGACGAAGAACGGGATAATATCATCATAAAATACGCGGAAGGCGATAAATTATACGTTCCCATAGAAGAGATGCACCTGATACAAAAGTATGTCGGGTTCGATAAAAAGCCTCCTAAGATATACAGATTAGGCAGCAAAGCATGGAAGAACGCCAAGGAAAAGGTCAAGAAAGGCATTTATTCGATGGCCTTTGAGCTTTTAGAGTTGAACGCGATGCGCGTGAAACTTAAGGGTTTCTCGTTTTTCCGGGACGGTGATTGGCAGGAGGAATTCGAAAAAAACTTCCCTTTTAAAGAAACGCCTGATCAGGCCCGCTCATGCGCTGAGGTTAAAAAAGATATGGAGTCCGGCAGGCCCATGGACAGGCTTTTATGCGGCGACGTAGGTTACGGTAAGACAGAAGTAGCGCTAAGGGCGGCTTTTAAAGCATGTATGGATAATAAACAAGTAGCGATGCTGGTCCCTACAACGCTTCTCGCGGAACAGCATTGCATCACGTTTAAAGAAAGGATGAAGGATTTTCCCCTCAGGGTCGAGTTGATCTGCCGCTTCAGGACAGAGAAAGAGGTAACAGGGATAATGAGGGACATAACTGGCGGCGCGGTGGACATCGTCATAGGCACGCACGCCATATTGCGGAGAGATATGGCATTTAAAGACCTTGGGCTGGTCATCATAGATGAGGAGCAGCGTTTTGGCGTAAAGGACAAAGAAAGGTTAAAAAAAATGAGGACGTTGGTGGATGTGCTGACGCTTACCGCGACCCCTATTCCCAGGACCTTGTACATGTCTCTCATGGGCCTGAAGGACATGTCTATCATAGAGACGCCGCCTCAAAATCGGCTTCCTATTGAAGTCGTAGTTTCTGAATACGACGCTAAGATGGTAAGGAAAGCCGTGCTTCGCGAAAAATGCCGCGGCGGACAGGTATTTTTCATACATAATCGTGTAGATGGCATAGACAAGATAGCCGGGAATATTTCAGGCCTGATACCTGAGGTCAGCGTGGGCGTTGCGCACGGTCAGATGCGGCCCAGGGAACTGGAAGGCGTGATGAGGGAATTTATAAAAGGAAATATTGACGTTCTCGTATGTACGGTTATAATAGAATCTGGTATAGACATACCGAATGCCAATACGCTCATAGTGAACCGCGCCGACAGGTTTGGGCTGGCTGATCTTTACCAGCTAAAGGGCAGAGTCGGAAGGTTTTCTAATAAAGCGTACGCGTATTTTTTGGTTCCCAAAGGCAATATTATAAGCAGTGAATCGGAAAGGAGACTTAAGGCGATAGCGCGTTATACGGAACTGGGTTCCGGGTTTAAGATCGCGATGGAAGACCTGGAAATAAGAGGAGCCGGCAATATACTCGGCGCGCAGCAACATGGCTATGTATCTTCCGTGGGGTTTGACCTTTATTGCAGGATGCTCAAGGAGATAGTAGCTTCGCTTAATAGATCATCATGAAAAATTTTATAGCGGCGATTACAACATTAGCGTGTTTTTTCTTACTACCTGGAGCATATGCCTCAGCGCAGACTGTCAATAAGATAGTGGCAGTGGTAAATGAAGAGGTCGTGACACAGCAGGATGTCGACCAACTAAAGACGATCCTATACGCGCAATATGCCCAGGAATTCAAAGGAAACGACCTGTTAAAAAAAATGCGGGAAGTAGAAGGTGATCTCCTGCGCCAGATCATAGAGGATAAACTTGTACTGAGCCGCGCGAAAGAATTGAACGTAAGGGCCACGGATAATGAGATCGAAGATAAGCTTAAACTTATCAAGAGCAGTTTTCCTTCAGACGAAGTCTTTAATGAGACGTTAATGTCTCAGGGAGTTACCGTCGCCGATCTTAAAGACAGATACAGGGACCAGATCATAATGAGAAAGATCGTTGAGTTCGGGGTGAAATCAAAAGTCTCTGTATTGCCTTCTGATGTAACCAAGTATTACGAAGACCATAGGCAAGAATTCAAGATAGATGAGAAGTATAAGGTAAGGCATATCTTGATAAAAGCGGATAGTGACGTGGACGCGGAGCTGGCAAAGGTAGAGACCGGGGATATCTATGACGATATCGTCCGGGGCAGGGATTTCGCTGAACTGGCGAAAGAATATTCCCAGGGCCCCCATAAGGAACAGGGCGGTGATATGGGTTATCTCAGCAGGGGCACCATGCTTAAGGAATTGGACGACGCGATATTTTTGTTAAAGCCCGGAGAGTTTTCCCCGCCTATCCGAAGTGATCTCGGTTATCATATATTCAAGGTCGAGGATGCGACTAATTCAGGTTACATGAGCCTCGATGGGGCAAAACAGGATATTGAGAAGATACTTTTTCAGAAAAAATTCAAAGAAAAACTCGACGAATGGCTGTCCGAATTAAAAGCAAAAGCCTATATCTCAATAAAATAATCTTAACTTCACAACAGTGCATTGCACTGTTGTGAAGTTAAGGGGAATATGAAAAGAAAATCGCGAATACTCATTACAACAGGCGACCCAAGAGGTATAGGCCCGGAGATCACCAAAAAGGCATTGAGCGATCCGCGGATCATGTCTTCCGCTGATTTTACCCTCATAAACACATGCGATAAAACAGGTTTTGATGCTGTACGCCGCGCCGCGGACATATTAAAAAAAGGCGACGCCGATGGCTTAGTCACAGCTCCTGTAAATAAATCAGCCATAAATGCCTCAGGTGTTAAATTTTCGGGACATACCGAATATCTGGCTAAAATAACGCGTAAAAAGAAAATAGCTATGCTGTTTTGCGCCGGGGCATTCAGGGTCGCTATCGTTACCCGCCATATATCTTTAAAAGAAGTCCCCGCGGCATTAACGCGGACTGTCATCAAGGACACTATATTACTGACCGCGGAAGCGCTCAGGAAGTATTTCAATGTGCGCGTTCCCAGGATCGGCGTATGCGGCCTGAACCCGCATTGCGGTGAGGATGGGATCATGGGCACTGAGGAAAAAAGCGTAATAGCGCCCATTGTTAAAAAAGTAAGATCAAAGACGCTGAAGGTAGAAGGCCCTTTACCCGCTGACGTAATTTTTTATATGGCCCGCAATGATAGATTTGACGCCGTTATCTCGATGTATCACGATCAGGGCCTGGCGCCGTTCAAAATGATAGCTTTTGACAAAGGGGTCAATGTAACACTGGGATTGCCGTTTGTCAGGACCTCGCCTGATCATGGGACCGCGTATGACATTGCCGGCAAAGGCGTTGCCGATCCCTCGTCGATGAAAGAGGCCATAAAGCTGGCCGTTAAAATGTGCGCTGTCCGATGCTGACCTTGCGGGAAGTAAAACATATTTTGAGGGAATATGATCTAAGGCCCAGTAAGCGTCTTGGGCAAAATTTCCTGATAGATGCTAATATCCAGAAAAAAATGATAAAAGCCCTGGATCTTACTCCCGAGGATAATGTTCTTGAAATAGGCCCCGGCCTCGGGGCGCTGACCGATGACCTATGCGCGACCGCGAAAAAAGTAACAGCCGTGGAAAAAGACTATAGATTGTGGGAGTTTTTGTCAAAGAAAAACGAGCGGCACGATTTGGAACTTATTCGCGGCGACATACTAAAATATGATTTTAACCGGGATGAAAAACTCAAGGCCGTAGGAAACCTGCCGTATTATATTTCAAGCCTTATCCTGATAATGCTTTTAAAGAACAGGCATCGCATAGGCTCTATATACATTACTGTGCAGAGAGAGTTTGCCGAGCGCATTGTAGCCGGCCCGGGCTCCAAGGTGTATGGTTCGATCTCGTGTTTTACCCAGTTTTACGCTGAACCGAAAATATTATTCCCAATAAAAAAGAACGCGTTTTATCCGGCGCCTAAGGTTGACTCATGTTTTTTAAGCGTAACACCGAGAGATAAAGGACTTTACTTGACGGATGAGGAAAAACTGTTTAAAATAATAAGAAATTGCTTTGAAAAGCGCAGGAAGACTATCTTGAGTTCCTTACGTTCAAGCGGCCTGTTCGGATCAAAGGAAGAAGTAATCGTTGCGTTGGATAAGTCAGGTATATTGCCGGAACGCAGGCCTGAAACAGTATCGCTAAAAGAATTCGTGGATTTGAATAATATTTTAGACATTGTTCAAGGCTAAGCCTCGAACAGTATGACCTCAAATAAGGAGAGATAAGGATAGCGTAAAATAGTTTGCTGACTTTTGCATGACTGAGTTTTTATTGCTGTTCTCGACTTACTGCGTTCGCTCGAACAATATTCTTCGAGCGGAGTCCCGAAGTATCGGGACGAAGTCGAGAAGATATTAAGTTAACAGAGTTTATTATGATATCGAGATAAGGCATATGGATATCACTAAAGATACTGTCAGGTATGTGGCTGATCTTGCCAGGGTAGGATTGACGGACGAGGACCTGGGTAATTTTACAGGCCAGCTGGATCGTATACTTGGCTATGTCAATAAGCTAAAGGCAGTTGATGTGAGCGGGCTTGAGCCTACCAGC
>JAHIUV010000139.1 GCA_018817035.1 Candidatus Omnitrophota bacterium
CATTTGTCGGCTCGCTCGAACAATATTTCAAAATAAAATCCCGAACCTGCAAAAAGACAATATTCTTCGAGCGAACGCAGTGAGTCGAGAAGATAATTTTAAAGCTACAGTAACCTGCAAAAAGACAATATTCTTCGAGCGAACGCAGTGAGTCGAGAAGATAATTTTAAAGCTATAGCTCTATGCAGACTTTTGTGGAAATCTGCTTTAGGATCTTTTTTCTCTTGAAAAAATTTACGCGGTCTATAAACAGGATGCCGTCCAGGTGGTCTATTTCGTGCTGCAGGATCCTGGCCAGTACGCCGCCTGTCTCTATTTTTATTTCTTTGCCGTCAGGGCCAAGCGCCTCCATTACCACTGACTCAGGCCTGATAACATCGCTCGTAACACCGGATACACTCAAACACCCCTCGCAAAAACCGCACCTGCCTTTTTGCTTTATGATCCTCGGGTTAAAGAAGATGTACGGAACTCCTTTATTATTGCTCGTGGCATCTTCCACCACTATGACACGCTTCAAAATGCCCACCTGAGGCGCGGCCAGGCCTATGCCGTCAAATTCGCGCATGGCCTCTATCATGTCGGAAGCAAGCTGGCGTTCTTTATCCCCTATATTACGCACAACAGCGCTTTTCTTGCTTAATATCTTGTCCGGATATTTCCTGATCTTTAATTTACCCATAGGTTTATATTTTAACATACTCCTTCAATCTTGACAACGGCATAACCTTGCTGTAAAATTATGCTATATGACAAATGACATAAATGAAAAAGATCTCAAAGAGTTCTATGATAAAGGTGTCCTGGCGCTTGAAAAAAAGAACTATGACTACGCTGTCGAGATATTTTCCCAGATAGTCTCGTCAAAATATGATCATCTCGAGGCCAGGCATTACCTGCACCTGTCATCAAAGAATAAGGCAGGTGACACCAAGCCTTCGCTCATCACGAACGTTATCAATTATATCAATAGTTTTTTCGGAGCCCTATCCGCTGAGTTACTGCTTAAAAAAGGCAACATTGCCGGCGCCCTTGAAAAATTAGAAAAGGTGATCGCGTCCAATCCCAATGACACGAAAGCCATTAAAAAAATAGCGGACATATTTTATAAAAATAACCAAAACTATCACGCCATCCAGAACCTTGAGGAAGTCAAAGCCATTGACGCCAATGATGTCGAGGCATTAAAAAAATTGGGTGACTTATACCTCAGAAAAGAAGACTATAAAAACGCTAAGTCCAATTACGAAACCGCTCTCAAAATCGACCCCGGAGATACCGAAGCCCTCAAGGCCCTAAAGAACCTGGACGCGCTAGGCACGATCCAACGCGAATTCAAAAACGAATAATTTTAAAGATACAGCAACCTGCAAAAGGACAATATTCTTCGAGCGGAGTGCCGAAGGCACGTAGTCGAGAAGCAACGCGCATGAGTTCTCGACAAGCTCGAACAATACTCTTCAGACAAAGCCTTGATCTTATCCGCCAGAGACAGGCATAGTCGAAGAACAATATTCTTCGAGCGAACGCCATAACAATATTCTTCGAGCGAACGCCATAACAATATTCTTCGAGCGAGCGGAGCGAGTCGAGAAGCAAAACATCTAATACGGATCCACATCAACCGCTACTATAATTCCTTTTTCCTTCCTCTTGTTCCCTAATACCTTTTCAAGTAAAGACACGATATCCGGCACTTTATCCGACTTTAAAAATATATTCCAGTGATATAAACCTTTTATGCGGGAAATCGGCGCCGGCGCGGGCCCCATGAGATTTATTTTTCCGGAATTATCTTCTTTTTCTATTCTTTGCCTCAATGCCTCTGCCGCCTTTATGACTTTATCTTCTTTATAGCCTTTAAAAGTCAGGGTGACCATATGACAAAAAGGCGGAAGGTACAGTTCTTTTCGCAGGGATAATTCCCTGGCGGAAAAACTATTGTAATCATGGGTCTTCGCGGCTTGTATCGCGTAATGGCTCGGCGTATAAGTCTGTATGATAACTCTTCCGCCGAGGTCGCTCCGCCCCGCTCGGCCGGCGACCTGAGTCAATAGGTCGAATGTGCGCTCTCCTGCCCTGAAGTCAGGCAGGTTTAACGCGACATCGGCGGATATGATACCCACCAGTGTCACCTTTGGGAAATCCAGGCCTTTTGCTATCATTTGTGTACCTATTAAAATATCTATTTTATGGGCTTTGAACTTAGACAATACCTTTTCGTGCGCGCCGCGTTTGCGCATAGCGTCGGTATCCATGCGGGCGATCCTCGCGCTCGGGAAAAGCCTGTGCGCCTCGCTCTCGACCTTTTCAGTGCCCATGCCCCAATATCTTACGTAAGCCGAATTACACTCCGGGCATATCTCGGGAGGGTCCATTTTATAATTACAATGATGGCACGAAAGTTTTTTTGTGTAAAAATGATATGTAAGGCTGACATTGCAACGCTTGCACGTAAGCACGTAGCCGCATTTTCTGCAGCTTATGAACGTCGAGAACCCGCGCCTGTTGAGAAAAAGTATTACCTGTTTACCTTCGGAAACATCTTTTGCTATCCATGCGCTAAGGTTTTGGGAAAAAATAAGGAGCTTCTTTACCCTGGTTAATTCCTCCCTCATATCCACGACCTCGACCTCGGGTAAAAGCCTGAAATCTATCCTTTCGGATAATTCAACCAGTTCATATTTTCCCTGTTTCGCGGCGTAAAAAGATTCGAGAGACGGGGTAGCGCTTCCCAGGATAGCTATCGCGCCCGAGAGTTCAGCTCTCTTTATCGCGACATCCCTGGCATTGTACCTAGGAACATCCTCTTGTTTATATGAAGTCTCATGCTCCTCGTCGACCACCACCAGCCCCAGGTCTTTTACAGGCGCGAATATCGCCGAACGCGCGCCCACTACTATGCGCGCCTTGCCTGAAACTATCCTCCCCCATTCAGACGCGCGCTTAGAACCCAGGAGTTGAGAATGAAGCACCGCGATCTCGTCTCCGAATCTCGCCTTGAAACGCGCCACTGTCTGAGGAGTAAGCGATATTTCAGGGACCAGCACTATGCTTGAGTACCCCTTATCCAGCGCGTGAGAAATAGCTTGCAAGTATACTTCTGTTTTTCCGCTGCCCGTAACTCCGTGGAGTAAAAATACCTTATGTGTCCTATCGTCTATGCGGGCAATTATGGAATCCAGCGCCTGCTTCTGCTCGCGCGAAGGCGCCAGGTGCTCGCCGGAACCATCAATAAACTCCTCCACGGCCTCATCGGATTCTTTTAGTTTTCCGAGCCTCGAGGCCTTTGCACTCCTTTTAAGCACCGCCGGTATAGCCGCTGAAATAGCCTCGCCCCACGACGAATAATAATATTCAGATATCCATTTCGTAAGTTTCAAAAGTGTCTCGTCTATCAAAGGCGCCTTATCAAGCACGCGGATTATCGGCTTGAGATTTTTTATGTCCGAGTCCGAGCTAAACCCCACCACATAGCCCGCGATATTCTTATACCCGAAGGAAACCTCGACACAGCTTCCGACCTTTACATCATCCTTAAGCCCCTCGGGAACGATATAAGTAAAAGGCCCCTTGACAGGGCGATTGATGACTATATCCGCCAATCTTCCTACGCTCACAATTTCTCCATTATCTTTTTCATGTCCTGCCAGACAAGTTTTTTATCACGCGGATTTCTGAGAAGATACGCGGGGTGGTACGTAGGCATGAGATCAATATCTTTAAACCTGTGCCAGTTGCCTCTTAATTTAGTTATCGATGTCGTTGTGTTCAAAAGCGTCTGGCTCGCGAATTTTCCGAGGCCGCATATGACCTTTGGCTTTACGCATTCTATCTGCGCGTAAAGATGGCCTATACATTCAGATATCTCCTCAGGCATAGGATTCCTGTTCTGCGGCGGACGGCATTTCAGGATATTGCATATATACACGTCTTCGCGTTTCATTCCCATTGCTTCGATTATCTTTGTTAAAAGCGTTCCTGCCTCGCCGACGAACGGCCGCCCCAGCCTGTCTTCTTCCCGACCGGGCGCCTCGCCGACGAACATAAGGCGAGCTTTCATATTTCCTTCGCCGAAAACAAGATTATTCCTGGACTTCGCCAACTGGCACTTCCGGCACCCCATAACCTTGTTCTTTAAAAGCGAAAGCCCCGCGGCTTTGCCCTTTGAAGAGAAAAGGAACTCAAACACCCCGCCTTCTCTCTCTGCTTCCAGATAATTTCTAAATACCTGCATGATCTTCCGCATAAAACCCCTTTTATCTTCATGTTCGAGGCTAAGCCTCGAACATTCACGGTCTTGGGTGAAATTTATGGTGAATAGACTTAAGCCTGTCTTTACTTACGTGCGTATATATCTGCGTGGTGGATATGTCAGAATGGCCCAGCATCTCCTGTACTATCCTAAGATCAGCGCCTCTCTCCAGTATATGTGTCGCGAAAGAATGCCTCAGGCTGTGCGGCGTGATCTTTTTCTTTATGCGCGCTTCCCTGGCGTATTTTTTTATTAGCTTCCAGAATGTCTGCCTTGACATCGGCCTGCCTAATCTCGTAAGAAAAAGAAAATTGGAAACTTTTTTCTTTAAAAATCCGGCCCTTGCCTTTTGCATGTATCTATCAATGCTTTCCTTGGCTTTTTTCCCGAAAGGCACTATCCTTTCTTTGTCCCCCTTGCCGAAACACTTAACAAACCTGACTTCCATATTAAGGTCGTCTATTTTTAAATTAATAAGTTCCGACACGCGCATTCCGGTCGCGTACATAAGCTCCAGGCAGGCCCTGTCTCTCGCGCCCATAGGGTCTTTTACATTAGGAGCTTTTAAAAGCTCCTCAATTTCATCAAGGTTGAGCGTATCAGGGAGTTTTTTCCACAGCTTAGGGGACTCAACAACGCTCGTTACGTCCTCTTTTACCTTATTCTCGTTTAGGAGAAATTTAAAAAAGCTCTTGAGGCACGCGAGCTCCCTGGAGATAGAATTCGACGAAAGCCCCCTGTCCTTTTCAGCCAGCATAAAAGACGTGACTTTCTGCCGGGTAATGTCGTCCACGGAAGTAACTTTTCTGGATTTAAGATAATTTAAAAACCCGGTGAGATCCCTTTTATAAGCCTCAAGTGTATTCTTGGCCAACCCTCTCTCCACGGAAAGATACCCCAAAAATTCCTCTATCAGCTCATTCATACCCGTCACCGTAATTACAAAAATATTCTCCCTGTAAGTTTTACAACCGATGATTTAATAAGAAAGATATTATTCTTCGAGCAAGCGCAGTGAGTCGAGAAGCAAGGAAAGCTAAAGTTCTCGACTCGGCGCTTTGCGCCTCGCTCGAACAATAAAAACTTTAATACATGTCCCATTAACTCACCAGTTACAAATTAAGCAATAAACGGGTTATTGGTCCTTTCATTTCTTATAGTCGAAGGCCGGCCGTGGCCGGGATAGATAATATAACTGTCCTCCAGGGTAAATAATTTTTCTTTTATTGAACGCGTTATATCTTCCTGTGACCCATATTCAAAATCTGTCCTGCCGACGCCTTCGCAAAAAAGAGTATCACCCGTAAAAATAACATCTTTTCCTTTGAGGCATATAGAACCCGGCGTGTGCCCGGGCGTATGTATCACTTCAAGGCTATACCTGCCTATATTCAGGATATCCCCGTCTTCCAGGAGCCTTGAAGCGGGTTTCGTCTTTAGCAAAAAACCGAACGCGCCGGAAAGATTTTTAGCCGGA